>NZ_JAGPXU010000010.1:0-213285 GCF_018070385.1 Micromonospora sp. C97 | reverse complement strand
CGTCAGCCGCGCCCGCCTTTTTGACGCAAACCTCTTGATCAACGCGGGAAAAGGGGGTGGGGGTGGGGTTAGTGGAGGAGGGCGGTGTTGAGGGGTTGGGCGTCGTCGGGGGCGGGGCGGTCGCGGCGTAGCTCGGCCAGCAGGTCGGGGCGGCCGAGTTGGCGGGCGACCCGGTCGACGACACGTTCCGCGGCGGTCAGCGAGCGCACCGCGAGCAGACGGCCGCGACTCTCGCGGCGCAGCACGAAGTAGTGCACGGCAACGCGGACCTGACCCCGATCGGCGGCGCTGGCCTGGGCGGTGCAGAGGACCAGCTCGCGCAGGCAGCGGGCGAGACGTTCGGCGAGCTCGAGCTCCGGGCCGTGCAGGCCGGCGCGGAGGGCGGCGAGATGACTGTCGACCTTGCGAATCAGCACGTCGGTGCCCGGTTCGACGGTGCGCTGCTCGCCGGCCATCACATCCCCTCACCCCGGTTCGCGTTGCGAGTGAAGTTACTTTATGTTGCTCCTCAGAAGCAAGCAGTTAAGTGAGACTTAACGCATTAAGCGCACGTTCCACGCTTTTTGCCTTTTGCTCGCCCATTCCGTCGTGAGCCGTTCGTGGATGTCAGACCGGAGGGGCACGATGGACCGGTGACCGGGGCAGACGCAGACGCCGGCGCGGTGCTCGCCGGGTTCGGCCCGGCCACCCGCGCCTGGTTCGACAACGCTTTCGCCGCGCCGACCGCCGCGCAGATCGGTGCGTGGCGGTCGGTCGCCGCCGGTCGCAACGCGCTGGTGGTGGCGCCCACCGGCTCCGGCAAGACGCTCGCTGCCTTCCTCTGGTCACTGGACCGGCTGGCCCGCGAGCCGGCACCGACCGAGCCCCGCCAGCGGTGCCGGGTGCTCTACGTCAGCCCACTCAAGGCCCTCGCCGTCGACGTGGAGCGCAACCTGCGCGCCCCGCTGGCCGGCATCCGGCAGGCGGCCACCCGGCTGGGCGTGGCACCGCCCGACATCACCGTCGGCATGCGCACCGGCGACACGCCCGCCGACGAGCGACGGGCCTTCGCCCGCACCCCGCCCGACATCCTCATCACCACGCCCGAGTCGCTGTTCCTGCTACTGACGTCGGCGGCCCGCGACTCACTGCGCGGCATCCAGACGGTGATCGTCGACGAGGTGCACGCGGTGGCCGGCAGCAAACGCGGCGCCCACCTCGCCCTCTCCCTCGAACGCCTCGACGAGCTGCTGCCCGCCCCGGCGCAGCGCATCGGCCTCTCGGCCACCGTCCGCCCGATCGACGCCTGCGCGCAGTTCCTCGGCGGTGCCCGCCCGGTCGACGTGGTGCAGCCGGCCACTCCGAAGACCATCGAGGTCAGCGTGCAGGTCCCGGTGGAGGACATGACCCGCCTGGACGAGCAGGAGCAGCCACCGGAGGACGACCTCGGCGGCCCCGGGCCACGTCGGGCGTCGATCTGGCCGGCCGTGGAGGAGCGGGTCTTCACCCTCATCGGGCAGCACCGCTCGACCATCGTCTTCACCAACTCCCGCCGCAGCGCCGAGCGCCTCTGCGCCCGGCTCAACGAGCTGGCCGCCGAAGCGGCGACCGAGGGTGCGACCGGCGTACCGGAAGGGTTGTCGGCCGACGACGACCCGACGACCGGCGCGCAGCGGTGGGGTGGCCCTGCCGGCCCGGTGCGCAACCGGCCACCGGCCGAGGTGATGGCCCAGTCCGGGGCGGCCACCGGCGCGGCACCGGTGATCGCCCGCGCCCACCACGGCAGCGTCTCCCGGGAGGAACGCAAGCACATCGAGGAGGCGCTCAAGTCCGGCCAGCTGCCGGCGGTGGTGGCCACCTCCAGCCTGGAGCTGGGCATCGACATGGGCGCTGTCGACCTGGTGGTGCAGATCGAGGCGCCGCCGAGCGTGGCCGCCGGGCTGCAACGGGTCGGCCGGGCCGGGCACCAGGTGGGCGCCGTCTCCCGTGGAGTGGTCTTCCCCAAGCACCGTGGCGACCTGCTCTCCTGCGCGGTGGTCGCCGAGCGGATGACCGACGGCGCGATCGAGGAGCTGCACTACCCGCGCAACCCGCTGGACGTGCTGGCCCAGCAGATCGTCGCGATGGTGGCGCTGGAGCCGTGGGCGCTCGGCGACCTGGCCGTGCTGGTCCGCCGGGCCGCACCCTTCGCCGAGCTGCCCGACTCGGCGCTGCACGCCGTGCTGGACATGCTCTCCGGTCGCTACCCGTCCACCGCCTTCGCCGAGCTGCGCCCCCGACTGGTCTGGGACCGGGCCACCGACCTGCTCACCGGCCGCCCCGGCGCGCAGCGACTCGCGGTGACCAGCGGCGGCACCATCCCCGACCGGGGCCTGTTCGGGGTCTTCCTGGCCGGTGCCGAGCGGGCCGCCCGGGTCGGTGAGCTGGACGAGGAGATGGTCTACGAGTCCCGGGTGGGCGATGTCTTCCTGCTCGGCTCCTCCTCCTGGCGCATCGAGGAGATCACCCCTGACCGGGTGCTCGTCTCGCCCGCCCCGGGGCAGGCCGCGCGCATGCCGTTCTGGAAGGGCGACCAGCTGGGTCGGCCGGTGGAGCTGGGCCGGGCCATCGGCGCCCGGGTGCGCACCCTGCTGCGACAGACCGACGAAGCCGCACTGGCCGCGCTGCGCGACGGCGGGCTGGACGACTGGGCCGCCGGCAACCTGATGGCCTACCTGCGCGATCAGCGGGAGGCCACCCGTTCGCTGCCCGACGACCGCACTGTCGTCGTGGAACGGTTCCGCGACGAGCTGGGCGACTGGCGGCTGGCCGTGCACAGCGTGCTCGGCGCCCGGGTCAACGGGCCCTGGGCGCTCGCGGTGGGCCGCCGGCTGGCCGAGCGGTACGGCGTGGACGCCCAGGTGATGCCCTCCGACGACGGCATCGTGGTGCGACTTCCGGACACCGCCGACGAACCGCCCGGCGCCGACGTGGTGGTCTTCGAACCCGACGAGATCACCCAGCTGGTGGAGGAGTCGGTCGGCACCTCCGCCCTCTTCGCCGCCCGTTTCCGGGAGTGCGCCGCCCGGTCACTGCTGCTGCCGCGCCGCGACCCGCGCCGCCGCCAACCGCTCTGGCAGCAACGGCAACGCTCCGCCCAGCTCCTCGACGTGGCCCGCGAGTACGCGGACTTCCCGGTCACCCTGGAGGCCGCCCGGGAGTGCCTCCAGGACGTCTTCGACCAGCCGGCGCTGGCCGGGCTGATGCGCGACCTGGCCACCCGCAAGGTGCGGCTGGTCGAGGTGGAGACCAGCGCGCCGTCCCCGTTCGCGCGGTCGCTGCTCTTCGGCTACGTCGGTGCGTTCCTCTACGAGGGCGACGCCCCGCTGGCCGAGCGCCGCGCCGCCGCGCTCGCCCTCGACTCCACCCTCCTCGGCGAGCTGCTCGGCCGGGTCGACCTGCGCGAACTGCTCGACCCGGCGGTGCTCACCGAGACCGAACGGCAACTGCGGTGGCTGACCGAGCAGCGCCGCCCCCGCGACGCCGAGGACGTGGTCGAGCTGCTGCGGGTGCTCGGTGACCTGAGCGACGCCGAGCTGACCGAGCGGGGCGTGCCCGAGACGTGGCTCAGCGAGCTGGAGGCCACCCGCCGGGTGCTGCGGGTCCGGATCGCCGGCGAACAGCGCTGGGTGGGCGTCGAGGACGCCGCCCGCCTGCGCGACGCACTCGGCGTGGCACTGCCGATGGGGGTGGCCGAGGCGTACCTCGCCCCGGTGGCCGATCCGCTCGGTGATCTGGTGGCCCGTTACGCCCGCACCCACGGGCCGTTCGCCGCCGCCAGCTGCGCGGCCCGCTTCGGGTTGGGCGTGTTCGTCGTCGAGCAGGCGCTGCGCCGGCTCGGCGCCACCGGCCGGGTGGTCTCCGGGGAGTTCACCCCGGACTCGGCCGGCGCCCAGTGGTGCGACGCCGAGGTGCTACGGATGCTGCGCCGCCGCTCGCTCGCCGCGCTGCGCCGGGAGATCGAGCCGGTGCCGCCCCGGGCGCTGGCGACGTTCCTGCCCCGTTGGCAGCAGGTCGGCTCGTCCGCCCGAGGTGTCGAGGCGCTCGCGGCAACTGTGGAGCAGTTGCAGGGCGCGGCGGTGCCGGCGTCCGCCCTGGAGCGGTTGGTGCTGCCCGCCCGGGTCGCGGACTACTCCCCCGCCCACCTCGACGAGTTGTGCGCGAGCGGGGAGGTGCTGTGGGCCGGGTCGGGGGCGATCTCCGGAGGCGACGGCTGGGTCACCCTGGCGTACGCGGACACCGCGCCACTGCTGCTCCCTCCGCCCGACGAGGCGTTGACCCGCACCCCGCTGCACGACGCGGTGCTCGACGCGCTCGGCGACGGGCAGGCGTTGTTCTTCCGCCCGCTGGCCGACCGGGTCGGTTCGACAGACGACGCCGCGCTGACCGCGGTGATCTGGGATCTGGTCTGGGCGGGGCACCTCAGCAACGACACCCTCGCCCCGCTGCGCGCGGTGCTCGGCGCCGGCGGCGCCCACCGCTCCCGGCCGTCCGCGCCCCGCACCCGCTACCGGCGGCCCGGCCGGGTGGCGCTGCCGACCCGTGGTGGCCCGCCGACGGTCGCCGGCCGCTGGTCCCGCCTTCCGGACCGGGACCTCGACCCGACCCGGCGGGCCGCCGCGCTCGCCGACCTGCTGCTGGAGCGGCACGGGGTGGTCACCCGGGGCGCGGTCATGGCCGAGCAGGTGGTCGGCGGGTTCTCGGCGGTCTACCCGGTGCTGTCGGCGCTGGAGGAGCGCGGCGCGGCCCGCCGGGGTTACTTCGTCGAAGGGCTCGGCGCGGCGCAGTTCGCCGTACCCGGCGCGGTGGACCGGCTGCGCGCGCTGGCCGAACCGACCGACGGCGCCCGGGGGCGGGGCGCGGTGGCCACCGTGCTCGCCGCCACCGACCCGGCCAACCCGTACGGCGCGGCGCTGCCCTGGCCGGAACGGGTCGTCGACTCCGGTGACGGGGCCACACCGGCGACTGGGCACCGGGCCGGCCGCAAGGCGGGGGCCCTGGTGGTGCAGGTCGGCGGTGACCTGGTCCTCTACGTCGAACGCGGCGGCCGGACGCTGCTCTCCTTCACCGACGACACCGAGACGCTCGCCGCGGCCGGCAAGGCGCTCGCCGACGCCGTCCACTCCGGGGCGTTGGGTGCGATGTCGGTGGAGCGGGCCGACGGCGAGGCGGTGCACTCCTCGCCGCTGCGTGACGCGTTGACCGCCGCCGGCTTCCGGGCCACCCCGCGCGGCCTGCGCCTGCGCGGCTGACCGGGCCTGTGCGCCCGCGTCAGCCCAGACCGTTGAGCACCTTCTCGTAGCGGGGCCGGTCGGCGGCCGGGGTCTTCGCCTCAAGGTAGTTGAGCACCACCGCACCGCGCCGGTACGACTGGCCGCCCCACGTCTCGGCGATGTCGCTGGCGCTGATCTCGTCGGGAAACACGTACACCGTGACGGCGTCGGTGGCGATCAGCTCGGAACAGCCCAGGCCGAGACCGTCCGGCCCACAGTCGACCGAGCGGTCCTTCGGGTGCGGCACCTTCAGGCCGGCGGCCTTGAACGCGTTGACGACCTGGGTGGCACCGGGCGCACCCGTCGGGCGTTTGGGCAGCACCACCGGCGGTGGGCTGGCCGGCCGGCGCTGCGTGGGCCCCTGGGGGGCGACGGACGGCGGGGCCACCGGCGGGGCTGCCGGTGACGCGGCGCCGCTGGCGCTGGGCGGCCCCGCCGAGGGCGTCGGGGCGCTCGGCAGACCGGTGGCCGCCGGGGCCGAGGACGACGAGGGGGTGGGGGCCGCACTCGACGGATCGGCGTCGCCACCGCCGCAGCCGGCGGTGACGGCCACGGCTACCAGCAGGATTCCGACGGCGGGCAGGCTCCGAATTGTCACCAGGGCAGTCTGCCCAACGTCATCCGGCGGCGGGAGGGGCCGGTCGGCCACTGCGCTGTCCCGAATCCGTCAGCCCACCCGGTTCCACTAGCCTGCGGGCATGTCCGCAGTGCCCTGGATCTCGCTGACCACCGACTACGGCCTCACCGACGGCTTCGTGGCCGCCTGTCACGGGGTCGTCGCCCGCGTCGCGCCGACCGCCCGGGTGATCGACGTGACCCACCTGGTGCCGCCGGGGGATGTCCGGCGGGGTGCCGCGGTGCTGGCGCAGACAGTGCCGTACCTGCCGGTGGGAGTGCACGTGGCGGTGGTCGATCCGGGTGTCGGCACCGCCCGACGGGGTGTCGCGCTGGCCGCCCCGGGCGGGCTGCTGGTCGGCCCGGACAACGGGTTGCTGCTGGACGCCGCCGCCGCGCTCGGTGGGGTGACCGACGCGGTCGAGCTGACCGAGCCGCGCTGGCTGGCCGCCCGGGTGTCCCGCACGTTCCACGGGCGGGACGTCTTCGCGCCGGTGGCGGCCCGGCTGGCGCTCGGCGCGCCGCTCGCCGAGGCGGGCCCACCTGTCGACCCGGCCGGGCTGGTGCGGCTGCCGACGCCCACGGTGACCCGGGACGCCGAGGGATTCACCGCCGAGGTGCTGACCGTGGACCACTTCGGCAACGTCCAACTGGCCGCACCGGCCGAGCTGCTCGATCCGCTGCCGGCCACGCTGCGGGTGGGTCCGTCGGGAACCGCGCCGGCCCATGCGGCGGTGCACGGGCGCACCTTCGGCGACGCCCCGGCCGGTGGCCTGGTGACGTACGTCGACTCGGCCGGGCTGGTCGCGGTCGCTGTCAACGGCGGACGGGCCGTGGACCTCCTCGCGGTGTCCGCGGGGGACCTGCTGCGGGTATCGGGCTGATGTTCGACTGTGGAATGCTTCTCCGGTGGGTGAGCATGTGGTTCCTGCGGGCTGTCCCTGCTGTGCGTCGCGGACCGGCGGGGGGACCTGTCCCGTCTGTTTCTGGACCGACGACGGCCAGACCGACGCCGACGCCGACGCCGTCCGGGGTGGCCCCAACGGCGACCTGAGCCTCACCCACGCCCGTCTCAACTACGCCGTCTACGGTGCCAGCCACCCGCGCTACCAGGACATGGTGCGCACGGCTCGCCCCGACGAGCGCCCCTGACGCTGAGGCGGCGCCCGACGGGGTGAGCGTGGCTCAGCAGACCGGCACGCTGCCGCCGTACACACTCGAGATGTACGCGTGGCTGACGTACTGGCCACTGGTCAGCCGGTTCCAGCGGGTGGTGGTGCGGTAGGGGCCGGCGACCGACTGACCGGTGACGTAGCACTGGATCGGCACGTGGGCCAGCCGGGCGGCGAGGCCACGGATCGCGTACGACGTGCTGGCCCCGGTGCGGATGTTGAGCGGCCCGTCGCCGACCACGCCGCGCGGGCCGCCGCCGGTCCACAGGTAGGCGACGTCCACCCAGGCGTTGGTGGTCAGCCGCAGCCCGTCCCAGAACGTGCCGTCGGCCAGGTCGATGCCGGCCGGGTTGAGCACGGTCCGCCCGAACTGGTCCCGGCCACCGTTGTAGCCGGACTGGTACGCGGCCTGCGCCTCGGGTCGCCCCTGCGGCAGGTCCTTCCAGTTCTCCCGCACGGATGACGGGTTCCAGTAGTCGTCGCGGGTGTTCCACGGCCCGACGTCCCAGACCGGGGCGTACTCGCAGCGGGCGCCGTTGGTGGTGCAGACCCGCACGGTGTAGTCGCCGGTGTTGAGCGGGGAGAGTCCGCGCCGCGACGGCAGTGCCGCGAAGTGGTCCCGGGGTTGCACGGTGCGGCCGTTGGCGGTCACCTCACCGACCAGCCCGATGCGGGTGGCGTACACCCGGTAGGTGCGACCGGGTGTGGCGGCGGACACGGCGGCGTTCGCGTCGGCGGTGAGCCGCATGCCCCGTACCGTCGCCGTCGCTCCCTTGTCGGGGGCGGTGAGCACCACCCGGGCCTGTACCCGGGTGACGGGCCGGTCGAAGACGGTGCCGGCGGCCCGCCACTCCGTCCAGCCGGCGGTCCGCCAGCCGCGGACCTGCGCCTCCACCGTCGCCCCGGCGGGGACCGCGGCGTCGATCTCGGCGCGGACCCGGGTGGCCGGCCGGGCGAGGGTGCGGGGTGTGGTCAGCAGCATCCCCTCGGCGACGGCGCTGTGCGGGCTGCGGGCGCCGCGCCAGGTGGGCCGGGCCTCCCGCAGGCGGAGGCCGGCGGCGGTGCGTCGGACGTTGACGTCGTCGCGGTCGACGATCGTGAGGTCGGCGCTCCACCGTTCGTCGCCGGGTGCGGCGGCGACGAGGGCGATCGGTGCGCTGGCGGCCGGGACGTTACCGGTGGTGGGTAGGAGCGCTGCGGTGAGCAGGAGGGTGAGGGTGGCGATGAGGGCGACGGATGGGATACGACAACGGGGTCGCGTCATGGGCATTCTCCTCAGAACCCCCTGACCTTCGCATGTCAGGAGATCATGAGGAACCTGTGTACAAATAGCGACACATGCGAATCTTGCTCGAAGAGGGAGAATGGCAGGGTGCCCGAAGGCGACACCGTCTGGAACACCGCGCGCGTGCTGCACCGCGCGCTGGCCGGCGCGCGGATCACCGGCAGTGACTTCCGGGTGCCGCAACTGGCGACCACGGATCTCACCGGCTGGACCGTCCGCGAGTCGGCCAGCCGGGGCAAGCACCTGCTGCTGCGGCTCGACACCCCCACCGAGGAGCACTGGAGCCTGCACTCCCACCTGCGGATGGACGGCGCCTGGCGGGCGTACGCCCCCGGGGAACGCTGGAGCGGCCGGCCCGCGCACCTGATCCGGGTGGTGCTGCGCAGCCCCGGCGCGGTAGCGGTCGGCTACCACCTGCACGAGCTGACACTGGTGCCGACCGCCGACGAGGATCACCTGGTCGGCCACCTCGGCCCCGACCTGCTCGGGCCGGACTGGGACCCGGCCGAGGCGGTCCGTCGGCTCGCCGAGCACCCGGAGCAGAGCATCGGCGAGGCGCTGCTGGACCAGCGCAACCTGGCCGGCGTGGGAAACCTCTACAAGTGCGAGGTGCTGTTCCTGCGCGGGGTGTCACCGTGGACCCCGGTCGGTGGGGTGCCCGATCTGCCGGGCCTGGTGGCTCTCGCGCAACGGCTGCTCGCCGCCAACCGGGGCCGGTGGACGCAGAGCAGCACCGGCTCGCTGCACCGGGGGCAGACCAGCTACGTCTACGGCCGCCGCGCCCAGCCCTGCCGCCGCTGCGGCACCGCGATCCGCAAGGAGGAACTGGGTGAACGGGTCACCTACTGGTGCCCGGTCTGCCAGCCCGAACGCCCGGCCCCGCCATCTGCCGGCTGACCAGGCTCCCACCGATCGAGACCCAGCGTAGAAACGGACGATTGGGTAATTCCTAACCGGCCGTCGACGTCGCATGCTGCGGTTGAGCGCTCACCGACCGTCAGCAGAGTGCCGAGGTTCCCCACGTCGGGGTGGCGAACCTCGCGCCCCGAACCGGGGAGAGTCATGGCGATGTTCCGCAGACTCCGCTCCACCTTCCTCACGCGGACCACCCGCGACGCCGACGCCCCCGCCACCGGTCGGGGGGCGGCGGTGCCGGCCGCGCGGACGGCCGAGGAGGTCGTCGCGACACCGAGCCTGGACCCGGCAGTGGTGCCCCGCTACTTCGGCCCCGTGCCGAACTTCGCGCACAGCCCTCGCCCGACCCGCGACCCCGACGGGCAGGTGACGGCCGGGACCGGGCTGCGCAAGTTCGTCGACCCGCTGCCCCTTCCCGGCCAGCCGGGCGGCGGCGACCTCGGCAGCCAACTGCCGGTCGCAGTGCCCGACACGATCAGCTATCCGGGCTGCGACTACTACGAGATCGGCCTCCAGGAGTACGCGCAACGGCTGCACCGGGACCTGCCGGCCACCCGGCTGCGCGGCTACCGGCAGCTCAACCTGGGCACCGACCCGGCCGGCCACAACACTGTGGTGCCACCGGAGCGACAGTGGCACCTCGGGCCGATGATCCTGGCCCGTCGGGGTCGACCGGTCCGGGTGAAGTTCATCAACCAACTCCCCACCGGCCGGGCCGGCGAGCTGTTCCTGCCGGTCGACGACACGATCGAGGGGGCCGGCCTCGGCCCGCTGGACGGGCCGGCGCCGTACCCGCAGAACCGGGCCGTGCTGCACCTGGCCGGGGCGCAGACCGGCTGGACCAGCGCGGGCAACCCGGGGCAGTGGATCACCCCGGCCGGGGAGATCACCCCGTACCCGACCGGACCCGGGCTGGCCCACGTGCCGGACATGCCGGCGCCCGGCGCCGGCGCCACCACTCTCTACTTCCCGAACGAGCAGAGTGGCCGGCTGCTGTGGTTCCACGACAACACCCTCGGCCTGGCCCGGCTCACCGTCTACGGCGGACAGCTCGCGCTCTACCTGCTCACCGACCCGGCCGAGGACCAGCTCGTCGCCGACGCGGTGCTGCCGGCCGACCAGGTGCCCCTGGTGATCGAGGACAAGACGTTCGTCCCGGACGACGCCCAACTCGCCGCCGAGGACCCGACCTGGGACCGGGAACGCTGGGGTGCCCGGGGCAGCCTCTGGCACCCGCACGTCTACCAACCCCGGCAGAACCCGTACCGATCCGGTGGACGCAACCGCACCGGCCGGTGGGACTACGGCCCCTGGACGAGCAACGCCGCAGCCCACGGCACCCACCCCGACGGCTGGGTGCCGAATCCGTACCACGACCCGGTCGACGCCCCGGACGAGCCGCCGCTGAGCCCCGGCGTCCCGCACCCGTCGGCCGTCCCCGAGGCGTACGGCGACACCCCGCTGGTCAACGGTGTCGCCTACCCGTACCTGGAGGTGCAGCCGCGCGCGTACCGGTTCCGGATCCTCAACGCCTGCCTGGACCGCAGCCTCAACCTCCAGCTCTACCGCGCCCGCTCCGACGCGGCGATGTGGACGGCCGACGGCGCGCTCGCCGACCCCGACGCCGGCGAGGTGCCGATGGTGCCGGCCACCCGCGCGGCGGACCACCCGGCGGGCTGGCCGACCGACGGACGCGACGGCGGTGTGCCCGACCCCCGCGCCGCCGGCCCGGAGTTCATCCAGATCGGCAACGAGGCCGGTCTCCTGCCGGCCCCGGTGGTGCTGCCGAACCGACCGATCGGTTACCGGTACGACCGGCTCGACCCGACAGTGCTGAACGTCGACGGGCACACTCTGCTGCTCGCACCGGGTGAACGGGCCGACGTGCTCGTCGACTTCTCCGCCGTGCCGCCGGGCAGCACGCTGATCCTGTACAACGACGCTCCGGCCCCGCTGCCCGGCTTCGACAGCCGCTACGACCAGCACACCGGCGCCCCGGACCGCACCGCCGAGGGTGGCCCGCCCCCGACCGAACCGGGGTACGGCCCGAACACCCGCACCCTGCTCCAGTTCCGGGTGACCGGCACACCCGCGCCGCCGTACGACCTGGACCGGCTGCGCGACCGGCTGCCCGTGGCGTACGCGGCCAGCCAGCGCCCGCCGATCGTCCCGCAACCGGCGTACGACCCGCCGTTCGGCACCCGGACGACGACGCGGACGACGGTGCCGGTGCACGCCACCACTGTGACGTTCACACCGACGGCGGGCACCGGCCCGGTGACAGTGCCGATCGCGGTGAAGGCCGCACAGCAGATCTTCGAGCCGGACCACGGCCGGCTGGCGGGTCGGCTCGGCGTGGGGCACCCGCACGCCGGGCCGCTCCACCCGACGACGCTGCCGCTCGGCGCGACCGACCCGGTCACCGAGGTGCTGTTCGCCACCGACACCGCCGTACCGGTGGGTGCCCCCACCGACGGCACGCAGCTCTGGCGGATCAGCGGCAACGTCCGGCAGACCGAGCCGGTGCAGGTCGACGGCTGCGACCTGCAGGTGATCAACCGGGTCGGCTGGGACGGCACGCTGCGCCTTCCGCACGACACGGAGCTGGGTTGGAAGGGGATCGTCCGGGTCAACCCCCGGGAGGACGTGGTGGTGGCGCTGCGTCCGGTCGCGCCGGTGCTGCCGTTCAAGCTGGGCGACAGCCTCCGGCTGCTCGACCCCTGTCGCCCGGCCGGCGCGCGGGCCGGTTCGACGCCGGTCAGCCCGGCCGACGGGCGACCCGCCACTGTGGTCAACCAACTGGTCAACCTGGGCTGGGAGTACCGCTGGCACAGCCAGCTCGCCGGCCACCGCGACGGCGGGATGACCCGACCGCTGGTGCTGCGGGTGGCGCCGAAGGCGCCGACGGGCCTGACCGCCACCCCGGTGCCCGGGTCGGCCACCGCGCTACCCGCGATCGCGCTGGCCTGGACCAGCAACGGCGGGCGACCGGCCGCCACCAGCCACCTGCTGCAACGGGCCACCGACGCGACCTTCGGCGGCGAGGTCACCACGATCACCGTCGCGGCCGCCGCCACCCGGTACACCGACGCGACGGTCACCCCGGGGGTGACGTACCACTACCGGATCCGGGCGGAGAACGCGGTCAGCTACTCGTCCTGGTCCAACGGGGTGCCCGCCTCGGTGCACCTGGCCGCGCCGAGCGCCCTGGTGGCGACGCTCCCGCCGGCGGCACCGCTGCGGGTGGCGCTGCGCTGGACGAACCGGTCGTTCGCCACCGGCATCGACGTGCAACGGGCCACCAACCCGACGTTCACCAGTGGCCCGGGCACCACGGCGATCGGGGTCGGTGACAACCACCTGGACCCGACAGTGGCACCGGACACCACGTACTACTACCGGGTGCGGACCACCTATCTGGGTGCCGCCTCGGCGTGGTCGACGGTCGCCACGGTGACCTCACCACCCCCGCCGGGCGTCCCGAGCGGGGTGAGCGCCACCGCCACCGCGCCGGGGCCGGACACCGCGACGGTGATCCTGGCGTGGGCGGCCAGCACCCCCGGCGGCCCGGGGTCCGGGTTCACCGTGCAGCGGGCCCTCGACCCGACCTTCGAGCAGGAGCTGGCCACTTTCACGGTGACCGGCCGCGGCTTCACCAACACGGGGCTGGCCCGGGGGGTGACCTACCACTACCGGATCCGGTCGTTCAACGTCGTTGGCACCTCGGCGTACACCGGACCGGTGCTGGTGACGACCCCACCGTGACGGGCCCGCGCTCCGGGGGGCGTGTGCGGTCAGCGCGTCGGCGCGCGCAGCGGGGTGCCGACGGCGCGCAGCTCGGCGAGGGCCCCGGCGACCCCGTGCAGCAGGTCGGTCGCCTCGGTGAGCCGGTCGGCGGCCGGGTGGGCGCTCTCCGGTCGGGCGTCCTCGGCCAGATAGCCGGCGGCGGCGACCACCAGCCGTTCGTACGCCGCCACCCCGGCCTCCAGTTGTGCGGTCAGCGCGGCGTGCGCCTCGGCCAGCGGCGGCCGGGCGTCGGCCGGGGCCAGCCGCAGCGCGCGTTCGACGCTGGCCACCCGGGTGGCCAGGTCGCGCAGCGAACGGTCGGCGGCGGCTGCCTCCAGCACCGCCGGCTCGGCCAGCCCGGTGAGCCGGGGGGCCATCCCGGCCAGGGTGAGCGCCGCCCGGTCCAGGCGGACCCACTGTTCCCCGGCTCCGGTGCCACGCAGTGCGATCCGGGAACGGACCCGGCGCACCTCGGCCAGCACGCCCGCGCCGACCGGCAGCCGCTCGACGGCGGCGACCAGCCGGGCCCGCGAGCGGGCCGCCGCCTCGGCCGGGTCGAGCGCCGGGGGTGCCGGCTGGGCGGCCAGGGCGCGCACGTCGATCCACCGCCAGGCGGCGAGCGCCACCGCACTGCCCGCGGCGCCGGCCCAGGCCGCGTCGGGCAGACCAAGCCCGGCGTACGGGGTCAGCACCACCGCCGCGCCGCCGAGCCCACCGGCCAGCACGCTCCACCGTCGGGCCGACCGGCGAAGCCGACCCAGCCTGCGGAAGTACCGGGTCCGCTCGTCTGCCACAGTGCCTCCTCGGTCCGGTCGTTCAGCCGGCGGCGGTGGGGTCGCCGGTGCCCCGTTCGCGGGCCATGCTGGCGCGCAGTTCGTCCAGTCGGGCGGCGGCGGTCGGGTCGTTGGCCGGGCCGGTCTTCTCGGCCTGCGGTACGGCCGGTCGCTGGGTCGCGCCGCCGAGCTGCTCCCCCGCCATGCTGGACCGGATCTGCTCCAGCCGGGCGGACCCGGCCGAGTCGATGGTGGCCTTCTGAATCTCCAACATACGGCCCTCGACGGAGTTGCCGGCCAGTTCGGCGCGGCCCATCGCGTTGGCGTACCGCCGCTCGATGCGGTCGCGCACCTCGTCCAGCGACGGGGTGGTGCCCGGCGCGGTCAGCGACGACATCGATTCCAGCGAGCGGGCCACCGTCTCCTGCATCTTGGCCTGCTCCAGCTGGCTGAGCAGCTTGGTGCGCTCGGCGATCTTCTGCTGGAGGATCATCGAGTTGTTCTCGACCGCCCGGCGGGCCTGCGCGGCGGCGCCCAGCGCCTGGTCATGCAGGGTCTTCAGGTCCTCGGTGGCCTGCTCGGCGGAGACGAGCTGGCTGGCCAGCGTCTGCGCGGACTGCTCGAAGCGCACCGCCTCGGCCTCGTCGCCCTTGGCCCGGGCCTGGTCGGACAGCACCAGGGCCTGCCGGGCGTTGCCCTGCAACCGCTCGACCTCGGACATCTGCCGGGACAGCTTCATCTCCAGCTGCCGCTGGTTGCCGATCACCGCGGCGGCCTGCTGGACCAGCGCCTGGTGCTGCCGCTGGGCATCCTCGATGGCCTGCTGGATCTGCACCTTGGGATCGGCGTGCTCGTCGATCTTCGCACCGAAGAGCGCCATCAGGTAGTTCCAACCCTTGACGAACGGGTTCGCCATCTCCGTGGTATCCCCTCAGTAGCGTCGCTCCACCACGGCCGGGCCGGCTGAACCGACCGACCGTCACCGGCCGGTCTCCATCGTCCCAGCAGAACGCCAACGAGGCATCCGTACCGGGCGGTCGACAGCACCGGCGGCTCCTGCGAGCAACCCTACGCGGCCGGGGCCACCTCGCCCACGGTCAGCCGGATCGGCGTCAGGCGGCGCAGACCACGTCCCGGTCGCGCTCGGTCGGGCGGACCCGGGTGCTGCGCAGGGTGGCCTTGAGCGGCGAGTCCTGGCGGACCGAGACGGCGACCTTGCCGTCGGAGGTGACCCGACGGACCCCCCGGTTGGTGCTCTTGGGCTCGGCGGCGGCCGGCTCGTCCGGCATCGAGACGAGCACCTCGGGCATCTGCTCGGCGAGCGCCACGGTGTCGCTCACCTCACGCAGCAGCTCGGACAGGCGGGCACCGAGGGCGTCACAGATCGCGGCGAGCAGCTCGCTGGACGGCTCCTTGTGCCCCCGTTCGATCTCGGAGAGGTAGCCGAGGCTGACGTTGGCGGCGGTGGAGACCTCACGCAGCGTGCGCTGCTGGCCCTGCCGGCGCGCTCGCAGTGCGTCACCGATCACCCGGCGTAGCAGGATCATCGCACCTCCCCCAGAGGGATTCCTCGCGCCCGGCGCTGGGCAGCCGGTCGCGGCGGACCACGCCGACCCCGAACGTCGGAGCCTTCCCGCAACCGTACCCGTTGCGGGCCCGGGCGACATCCCGCCCCGCCCGTCGGTTCGCCGGGGCGGGCCTGCCGGGCTGCCGACCCCGCCCCTGGGCGGCTTTCACCGTGCCGCGGCGACCAGCCGCTCGGTGAGCAGCCGCAGCGCCTCGACCACCGCCGCCGCCCGGACGTGGTCGCGCCCGCCGTCCAGGTCGAGCTGGCGGACCTCACCGCCGTTCGGGCCGGCGACCGCCACGTAGACCAGGCCCACCGGCTTGCCGTCCTGCGGTTCGGGACCGGCGACCCCGGTGGTGGCCAGTCCCCAGTCCGCACCGCACCGCTGTCGGCCGCCCTCGGCGAGCGCCGCCGCCACCTCCGGGTCCACCGGCCCTCGCTCGGCGAGCAGGTCGGCGGGGACGCCAGCCAGTGTCGCCTTCAACTCGGTGGCGTAGACCACGAGGCCACCCTGGTAGACCCCGCTGACCCCGGCGATGTTCACGATCGAGGCGGCCAGCGACCCGCCCGTGAGGGATTCGACGGTGGCGAGCGTCTCGTGCCGCTCGGACAACCGGTGCACCACCGCGGCCGCCGCGCTGCCCACCTCGGCACCGTCCACCTCGGCACCACTCACCCCAGCGCTGTTCACCGCCACCCCGCCCTCACCCCTCGCCGCATCCCCCAGTCCTTCCCCACCCACCGATCCCCAACCCCAACCCCATCGCGTCGATCATGAAGTTATTGCCACGACACACCGCCTCGGATGGCAACAACTTCATGGTCAACGGGGGTGGGGTGGGTTACCGGGGGCGGCGCAGGCGGAGGGCCTGGGCTATGTAGTCGAAGCCGGTGGCCACCGTGACCAGGACGGCGGCGGCCATGATCCACGGCCCGACGGCGGCGAGCGCGGCCGGCATCGGCCACAGGTACCAGGCGATGGCCAGGATCTGGAGCGCCGTCTTGACCTTGCCGCCTCGGCTGGCGGCGATCACACCGTGCCGGATCACCCAGAACCGCAACCCGGTGATGCCCAGCTCGCGGACGAGGATCAGCGCGGTCACCCACCAGGGCAGCTGGTCGTACCAGGAGAGCAGCACCAGCGCCGCACCGGTGAGCGCCTTGTCGGCGATCGGGTCGGCCACCTTGCCGACCGAGGTGACCAGCCCGAAGCGGCGGGCGATCCAGCCGTCCACGAGGTCGGTCGCCGAGGCCACGGCGAAGATCAGGCAGGCCGCCATCCGCCACCCGGCGTGGGTCATCCCGGACATGATCACCGAGGCGGCGAAGACCGGCACCAGCACCAGCCGCAGGGCGGTCAGCGCGTTGGCGGCGTTGACGACGGGGACCACGGCCACCACCCGGCCGGGCGTCGACTCCGTCGCCCCGGTCACCGCCGCACCCCGCTCGGGTCGCCGTGGCGTTCCCGGTACCGCACCACGTGGCTCCCCCGCTCCGCTCGGGCCCGCCGTCACCGTGCCGCGCCGGGCGCCGCCGAGATCATCTCATCCGGCACGGCGAGCAGGTCCACCCCTTCGGTGCCGGTCACCGTTGCGCGCACCAGGTCACCCGGGCGCAGCGCGGAAAGGTCGACCCCACCCTCGGCCGGGGCGACCAGGGTGGTGGAGCCGTCCACCTCCGGCGCCTGGTGCGCCGCCCGGCCCTCCACCACGCCGTCCTCGATCGTGTCGACCAGCACCTCGACCGTCGAGCCGAGGCGGTCCTCGGCCCGCTGCGAGCAGAGCTCGTCGGCGAGCGCGCTGAGCCGGTCGTACCGTCGCTTGATCGTGGCGGCGGAGACCTTGCCGGGCAGGCCGGCGGCCTCGGTGCCGTCCTCGTCGCTGTAGTCGAACATGCCGATCGCGTCCAGCCGGGCCTCGGTCAGGAACCGGACCAGCTCGTCGACATCGGCGCGGGTCTCGCCGGGGAAACCGACGATGAAGTTGCTCCGGGCGCCCGCGTCCGGGGCCAGCGCACGGGCACCGGCCAACAGCTCCAGGAACCGGTCGGTGGAGCCGAAACGCCGCATCCGGCGCAGCACCGGCTCGCTGGAGTGCTGGAACGACAGGTCGAAGTACGGTGCCACACCCGGGGTCGTGGCGATCGCCTCGACCAGCCCCGGCCGGGTCTCGGCCGGCTGGAGGTAGCTCGCCCGCACCCGGACGATGCCGGTCACCGCGGCGAGCTGCGGCAGCAGCTTCTCCAGGGCGCGCGGGTCACCCAGGTCCTTGCCGTACGAGGTGGAGTTCTCGCTGACCAGCACCAGCTCCCGCACCCCGGACTTGGCCAGCCACTCCGCCTCGGCGAGCAGCTCGTCCGGGGTACGCGAGACGAACGCCCCCCGGAAGGCCGGGATGGCGCAGAACGCGCAGCGGCGGTCGCAGCCGCTGGCCAACTTCAGCGAGGCCACCGGGCCGGTGTCGAGCCGTCGGCGCAGCACCTGGCGCAGGTGCGCCGGCGTGTGCTCGTCGGTGTCGGTGGGAGTGCGGGTCACGGTGCCGTGGCCGGGCAGCGACACCCCGCTGTCGCGGCGGCGCACCGGAGTCAGCGGCAGCAGCTCCCGCCGGTCGCGCGGGGTGTGCGCGCTGATCTGCTCGCCGGCGACGACGGCGTTGAGCCGGGCGGCGATGTCCGGGTAGTCGTCGAAGCTCAGCACCGCCTGCGCCTCGGGGAGGCTGTCGGCAAGCTCCTTGCCGTACCGCTCGGCCATGCAGCCCGCGGCGACCACCTTGGCGCCCGTCCCGGCGGCGGCGAGCAGGGTCTGGATGGAGTCCTGCTTGGCCTTCTCCACGAAACCGCAGGTGTTGACGACCACCACGTCGGCGCCCTCGCCGTCGGTGCTCACCTGCCAGCCGTCGGCGTGCAGGCGGGCGGCCAGCTCCTCCGAGTCGACCTCGTTGCGGGCACAGCCCAGGGTCAGCAGGGCGACACGACGGCCCTCGGCGTGGTCAGCGGGCGAAGGAGAGGTGGCAGACACCATCCGAGGGTACCGGGCCGGCCCGGTGAGCCCACGCACGCGGGCTGCGGAGACGGTCGACACAATGTCGGCCGGCAGCCGTCCGGGCCCGGTCAGCGGGCCGGGGCGGCCACCCGGGTCAGCGCGTCGAGCAGGAACACCTCGGTGCCGGCCAGGCCGGTGCAGCAGAAGACCGAGACCTGGTCCGCGCTGGTCCGGCCGGGGACCGCGCCGGCCAGGACGCCGCCCAGGTCGCGCAACCGCCCGAGGTACGGGGGCGTGGCGGCGAGCATCGGCGGCTGGTAGTCGACCGCCTGGACCGGTGAGTCGGTGACCAGCAGATCGGCGGTGTCCAGCAGGTCGGTCCCGAACTCGCTGCGGTCGCGTTGCTTGAAGCCGACCGCGTTGACGTGGGTGCCGGGGCTGAGGTCGGCGGCGCGCAGCACCGGGGTCGGGCTGGTGGTCGCCAGCACCACCAGGTCCCGCCCGGCGACGGCCGAGCCCGGGTCGGCCACCGCGCGGGCCGGCACGCCCAGTTCGGCACGGACCCGGCTGGCGAAGGTCTCCCGGCGAGCGGCGGACCGGCTGTGCACCACCACCTCGCGTAGCGGGCGGACCGCGGCGGCGGCCCATACCTGGGTCCACGCCTGCCGGCCGGAGCCGATCACACCGAGGGTGGCGGCGTCGGACCGGGCCAGCGCGTCGACAGCGACACCACCCAACCCGCCGGTACGACGGGAGCCCAGCTCCTCGCCGACAGCCACCGCCCGGACCGCCCCGGTCCGGGCGTCGTGCAGCACCACCAACTGCTCGCCCTGCGGGTGACCGAAGGTGTCGTACGAGCGGAAGCCGTACCACTCGCCGACCAGGTGCCCGGCGGTGAGCACCATCCGCCCGCCGTTGAGCGGTGCGGCGGCCCGGGGCGGTGCGATCAGGCGTCCCTCGTACGCGGCCAGGAGCGCGGCGCGCATGGCGTCGACCGTGGTGGCGGCGTCCAGCGTGGCGGCGACCTCGGGGTCGGCGTAGAGCAGGGTCATGCTGGCGATAGTGCATGTTGAAGTCAGGTAGAGGTCAACGGAGCGTGGCGGTGGTCACCGCCACGGCGCCGGGGGCGGTGCTAGCGTCGGACCCGGTGGCCGGATGCTCGTGGTCACTCCGGACGAGTGGTGGGCGTACCCGGTCAGGCCAAGACGCCCCGCGTGACGTGCAGACTCGACTCGTCCCGGCGCGGCAGCCCCGGGCGCTCCCGGTGAGGTGAACGATGGCCTGGCTCGTGCTGGTGATCTCAGGACTGCTGGAGACGGCCTGGGCGATCGCCCTGGACCGCAGCGCCGGTTTCAGCCGGCTGATCCCGTCCGTGGTGTTCGTGGTGACCCTGCTGCTGAGCATGGCCGGGCTGTCGTACGCGCTGCGGGACATTCCCGTCGGCACCGGCTACGCCGTCTGGGTCGGCATCGGCGCGGTCGGCACCGCACTGGTCGGGATGCTGACGCTCGGCGAGTCGGCGAGCCTGCCCCGGATCCTCTGCCTGCTGCTGGTGGTCGCGGGCGTGATCGGGTTGAAAATCTTCCACTGAGGTGTCCCGGCGACAGGCGTGACCGGCCCCACCAGTGGGTAGTGATCGATCTGTCACGACAGGCTCTCAACCGGAGGAAGACATGGCCGACATGCCGAGCACCGCCCGTCCCCGCAGCAACGCCGCCCGCATCGTCACCATCGTGGGTTTCGTCTTCGCGGTCCTGGCCCTGCTGCTCAACCCGATCATCTTCGGCGTACTCGGCGTCATCGCGGGCGTCGTCGGCGCCGTGCTGGGCGACAAGCCGCTGGGCTGGTACGCCGCCGTGGCGAGCGTCGTCGCCGCGATCATCAGCCTGGTGATCATCGGCGCGTTGATCAACAACTGACCTCTTCCCCGTCACGGGCCCGCCGGCTACCGGCGGGCCCGTCGTGCGTCCGGGGTCGGCTGTCGGTCAGTCCACGTCGCCGCGCAGGCCGCCCAGGACCTCGTCCAACTCGTCCGGCTTGACCAGCACGTCGCGCGCCTTCGACCCCTCGGACGGCCCGACCACCCCCCGGGTCTCCATCAGGTCCATCAGGCGGCCCGCCTTGGCGAAACCGACCCGCAACTTGCGCTGGAGCATCGAGGTCGAGCCGAACTGCGAGGTGACCACCAGCTCCACCGCCTGCACCAACAGGTCGAGGTCGTCGCCGATGTCCTCGTCGATCTTCTTCTTGCTCTCCTGCGCCGGGGCCAGCACGTCCGGCCGGAACTCCGGCTCCCGCTGGTCCTTGCAGAACTTCACCACGTCGGCGATCTCGCGCTCGGTGACCCAGGCGCCCTGGATGCGGACCGGCTTGGAGGCGCCCATCGGCAGGAAGAGCCCGTCACCACGACCGAGCAGCTTCTCCGCGCCCGGCTGGTCGAGGATGACCCGGGAATCCGCCAGGGAGGAGGTGGCGAACGCCAGTCGGGACGGCACGTTCGCCTTGATCAGACCGGTCACCACGTCCACCGAGGGGCGCTGGGTGGCCAGCACCAGGTGGATGCCGGCGGCCCGGGCCAGCTGGGTGATCCGGACGACCGAGTCCTCCACGTCGCGCGGCGCGACCATCATCAAATCGGCCAGCTCGTCCACGATCACCAACAGGTACGGGTACGGCCGCATCTCCCGCTCGCTGCCCGGCGGGGCCTTGATCTCGCCGTTGCGGACCTTGCGGTTGAAGTCGTCGATGTGCCGGACCCCGTTGGCGGCGAGGTCGTCGTAGCGCATGTCCATCTCGCGGACCACCCAGTCCAGCGAGTCGGCCGCCTTCTTGGCGTTGGTCACGATCGGGGTGACCAGGTGCGGGATGCCCTCGTAGCCGGTCATCTCGACCCGCTTCGGGTCGATCAGCAGCAGCCGGACCTCGTCCGGCGTGGCCCGCGTGAGGATGGAGACCAGCAGGGTGTTGAGGCAGCTCGACTTGCCCGCGCCGGTCGCGCCGGCGATCAGGATGTGCGGCATCTTGGCGAGGTTGGCCACCACGTAGCCGCCCTCGATGTCCTTACCGAGCGCCACCACCATCGGGTGGTGATCGCTGGTCGCCGCCCGCGAGCGCAGCACGTCACCGAGGGCGACGTTCTCCGGGTCGGTGTTCGGGATCTCCACACCGACGGCGCTCTTGCCCGGGATCGGGCTGAGGATCCGGACGTCCGGCGACTTCACCGCGTACGCGATGTTGCGGGACAGCTGGGTGATCCGCTCGACCTTGACGCCGTGGCCCAACTCCACCTCGTAACGGGTGACGGTCGGACCACGGGTGAAGCCGGTGACCGCGGCGTCCACATCGAACTGGTCGAACACGCCCGTCAGCGCGGCGATCACCTCGTCGTTGGCCTTGCTGCGGGTCTTCGCGGCGGCCCCGGCGCTGAGCATGTTGGCCGGCGGCAGGGTGTAGTCCCCGGCCAGCCCGGTCAACGCGAGCTGCTCGGCCCGGGTCGGCGCCGGCGAGTGCTCCGGCGGCTCGACCGGCGGCTTGCGGCTCGCCGGCACCTTCGCCGGAGCCTTGCGCGGCAGCACCATGGTCTCCTGGAGGTCAGCGCCGTCCAGGTCCTCGAAGTCGTCCGGGTCCAGTGGTGGGGGCATCCGCTTGGCCGGTCGCTTGCGGGCCGGCTTCGCGACCGGCTCGTCGACCTCCTCGTCGGTCTCCGGTGCGCCCACCAGCCCGCCGGCGAGCAGACCCAGCCGCTCGGGAATCTTGTTGATCGGCGTCGCGGTCACCACGAGCAGGCCGAAGAGCAGCAACAGGACGAGCAGCGGCACCGCCACCCAGGCGGTCACCGCCCGCTCCAACAGCCCACCGACGCCCGCGCCGATCAGGCCGCCGGCGAAGTCACGTTCCACGGTGTCCACCGGGTCCTGGCCGATCTGGAGCAACGCCGCCGTCGACACCAGCAGCGAACCCCAACCGATCAACCCGCGGCCGCGGTGCTCCGGGTCCGCCGGCTGACGCATCAGCCGCCACGCCCCGATCATCAACAGCACCGGTACGACCACCGAGATCGCGCCCAGGAACAGCCGGATCGTGTCGGCCAGTCGCGCACCCACCGGCCCCGCTCCGGACAGCCAGAGCGCCACGGCGGAGAGCAGGGCGAGCCCGAACATGAGCAGCCCCGCGCCGTCCCGGCGGTGCTCCGGGTCGAGGTCACGGGCCGATGCGGCCTGCCGCCCGGCGGCGCGCACGGCCCAGCCCATCCCGTGGGCCAGCCCCATCCACAGTGCACCGATCGCGCGGCCGACGTAGACCGCGGGGCCGGGTCGGGGCGGCGTGGTGCGCCGTCGGACCGGTGCCCGGGTCTTCTTCGCCGGTTGACGGGCACGACTGTTGGTGCCACCGCGCGGCGACGCGCCGCGCCGCCGGCTCGCCTGAGAGGTACGGCCCGCCATAGAGTCACGGTAACGGTGGGGCCGGGCAGATCCCCGCTTTTCCGGGTCGTGTCCGCGCGTCGTAACACGAACCCCACCGCCGGTCGTGATATCCGCCTCAGAAGGGATGCCCCATGGCGTCGCCGGAACTCGCGGGCGATCCGGACGATCCGCTGGCCGGCCACCCTGGCGCACTGCGTCCGCTGACCGGTGACCTGGTCTCCGCGGTGCTCGCTGCCCGTGGCCGGTCCGTCGGCCCGACACCCGACGGCGACCTGGTGGGCCTCTTCGACGACAACATAATCTGGTTCCTCCGCGTCGGCGGTGACGGGGAGCTGCTCCAGATCCGCACCATGGTCGATCCGACCTTCGGCATCGAACGGGTTCCCGACCTGTACGCGTTCTGCAACTCCTGGAACCACGACCGGCTCTGGCCGAAGGCGTTCGTGCACGTCGACGACGACGGTCGAGCCCGGGTGTACGGCGAGGTGATCACCGACCTGGAACGCGGGGTGACCCCCCACCAGCTCGACCAACTGCTCGACTGTGGCATCTCCACCGGCTGCCAGCTGGCCGTGGCGGTCCGTCGACTGCCCGGCGCGGTGCCGTCGTGACCGGCCGGGACGAGTCCACCGGCAACCGCACCGGCACGCCACCCACCGGTCCCGGTGACCGCCTCGCCCGGGGCCGCGTACCGGCGTTGGAGGCCGCGCTCGCCGACGCCCGGGACCTCCCCGACGGTTCGGCCCGGCAGGTGGCCCTGGAACGGCTCGCCGAACGCGCCGACGGGGCCGGCGACGTCCGGTCCGGGATGGACGCCCGGTTCGCGCTGATCGAGGCGTACCTGCTGCACGGGGAGCGGTGGCGGCTGGTCGAGCCGGTCCGGCGCTGCCGGGCCGCCGCCGACCACCGGCCCGACCTCCTCACCGACGCGGAGAACGGGCTGCTGCTGCGCTACCAGCGGTACGCGGTGGAGGCGCTGCTCGGGACCCCCAGGGTCGGGCTGGACCAGACCCGGTCCCTGCTGCACGACCTGGCCCACCGCGTCGGGGCGGACGGCCCGGACACACCGACCGTCGCGGAGCTGCACTGCCGGATCGCCGATCACCTGGGCGACGAGCCCACCGCCCGGCACTGGTACGAGCGGTGGTCCGGGAAACGGCCCGGCCCGGCCGGCGGCTGCCCGGGCTGCGCCTCGGCCCGGCGTGCCGAGCTGCTGGCCGGTTGGGGCGAGTGGCGCGCCGCGCTCACCGAACTCGACGCATCCGACGGCGATCCACGGTCCTGCACCGACCAGCCCGAGCGGGACCTGGTCGCCGGTCTGCTGCCGGCGCTGCGTACCGGCGAGCCGGCGCGGGCGGCGGCGGCACACGTGCGGGCCTACCGCCGGCACCGGCACGAGCGGGCGGCATTCGGGCACCTCGCCGCGCACCTGCGGTTCTGCGCGCTGGGCGGGCACCTGGAACGCGGCCTGGCCATTCTGGCCGAGCAGCTGCCCCGGTTGGACCGGCCGACCGACGATCTGGCCGCCATGGAGTTCGCCGCCGCCGGGGCACTGGTCTGTGCGCTGGCCGTGGAGGCAGGGCTCGGCGGGCGGACGATGCCCCGCCCGGCGTACGGCGAGCGGACCGCCACCGAGCTGGACGTGGCTTCGCTCGGGGCGCTGCTGCTCGGGGTGGCCAGCGAGTTGGCCGGCAGCTTCGACGCGCGCAACGGGACCGGGCACCACTCCGGACGGATGGCCGCCTGGTTGGCTGAGCACCCCCTCGCGGCGCTGGTTCCGCTGCCCACCGACGACGACGGTGCCGGGCACGACGATCCCGACACCGACCGCCGCGACGTCGAGGCCGAGCTGGGTGAACGCGAGGTGTCCGCGCTCTCCCTCACCATGATCACCGCCGTCCTGGACGGGCGCGGCGACCGGTACGTGCTGGACGAGGGCGGGACGGTGGTCGGCCACTTTGACGGTGCGGTGATCCAGTTTCGGCGGGCCGGTGAGCGCGGTGAGGTGCTGCACGCCCGAGCCATGGCCAACCGTCGGCTGCCGGCGGCCCGCCGCGCCGAGGCGTACGCCTTCTGCAACGCGTGGAACCACGACCGGCTGCTGCCCAAGGCGTACGCGCACGACCTCGGCGACGAGTTGGTGCTTGCCGGCGACGTGGCCACCGACCTGGCGCACGGGGTCGCCCCGGCGCAGCTGCGGGTCCTCATGGACGCCGCCATCGCCACCGGCGTCGCGTACGCCGAGGCGGTCGCCGCGCTGCCCTGACCGCCCCGAACACGGCGAACGCCGGCCCACCCCGTTCGGGTGGACCGGCGTCAGCGGACGTCGCTCAGACCTCGACGACGGTGGGCACGATCATCGGCCGACGACGGTACTTGTCGTTGACCCACCGCCCCACGGTCCGCCGGACGATCTGCTGCAACTGGTGCGGGTCGGTGATCCCGTCGGCCGCGGCCCGGTTGAGCGCCTCGGTGACCAGCGGCACCACCGGGTTGAACGCCTCCGGGTCCTCGGAGAAGCCCTTCGCGGAGAGCGTCGGGCCGGCGACCACCTTGCCGGTGACCGAGTCGACCACGACGGTGGTGGCGATGAAACCGCCGTCACCGAGGATCCGCCGCTCGGTGAGCAACGACTCGCTGACGTCACCGACGGCGAGGCCGTCCACGTAGACGTACCGGCTCTTCACGTGCCCGACCAGGCTGGCCCGACCCTCGACCAGGTCGACCACGTCGCCGTCCTCGCAGAGCACCACCCGGTCGGCCGCGACCCCGGACTCGATGCCGAGCCGGGCATGGGCGCGCAGGTGACGCCACTCGCCGTGCACGGGCATCAGGTTGCTGGGGCGGACCACGTTGAGCAGGTAGAGCAGCTCCCCGGCGGGGGCGTGCCCGGAGACGTGCACCTTGGCCACGTCCTTGTGCACGACCACCGCGCCGGCCCGGGCCAGCCGGTTGATCACCCGGTAGACCGAGGTCTCGTTGCCGGGCACCAGTGACGAGGCCAGCACGACCGTGTCGCCGGGGGCGATGGTGATGTGCCGGTGGTCGCCGCTGGCCATCCGGCCCAGCGCGCTCATCGGCTCACCCTGCGAACCGGTGGACATCAACACGATCTGCTCCGGCGGCAGCGTGGTCGCCTCCTCGATCCCGATGACCAGGCCGGCCGGGATGTTGAGCAGGCCGAGGTCCCGGGCGATGCCCATGTTGCGGACCATGGACCGGCCGATCAGCGCGACCTTGCGGCCGTGCTCGGCGGCGGAGTCGAAGACCTGCTGCACGCGGTGCACGTGCGAGGCGAACGAGGCCACGATGATCCGGCCCTTGGCCTTCGCGAAGATCGAGTCGAGCACCGGCCCGATCTCCCGCTCCGGGGTGACGAAGCCGGGGATCTCCGCGTTGGTGGAGTCGGACAGCAGCAGGTCGACGCCTTCGGCGCCGAGCCGGGCGAAGCCGGCCAGGTCGGTGATCCGACCGTCCAGGGGGAGCTGGTCCATCTTGAAGTCGCCGGTGTGCAGCACCAGGCCGGCGGGGGTGCGGATGGCCACCGCGAGGGCGTCCGGGATCGAGTGGTTGACAGCGAAGAACTCACACTCGAACGGGCCGAGCCGCTCGCGGCCACCCTCCCGCACGGTCAGCGTGTACGGCTGGATCCGCCGCTCGGCCAACTTCGCCTCGACCAGGGCGAGGGTGAACTGGGAGCCGACCAGCGGGATGTCGGGCTTGTGGGCGAGCAGGTACGGCACTGCGCCGATGTGGTCCTCGTGGCCGTGCGTCAGCACGATCGCCTGGACGTCGGCGAGCCGGTCCAGGATCGGGCCGAAGTCGGGCAGGATCAGATCCACACCCGGCTGCTCGACGTCGGGGAACAGCACCCCGCAGTCGACGATCAGCAACTTGCCGTCGTACTCGAAGACGGTCATGTTCCGACCGATGGCGCCGAGCCCGCCGAGCGGAATGATCCGCAGGCCGCCTTCCGGCAACGGCGGGGGTAGTTCCGCCCCGATGTGCGCCTCGGTCACGCGTCCACCTCGTTCTGCGACGCCGTCACTCGACGTCCATCGTTTCGTTCGTTCATTCGGGCAGCTCCAGGCCCGCTGCCGCGAAGTCCGCGCGCAGCTGGGCGATCTCGTCGTCGGTGGCGTCCACGAGCGGGGGTCGCACCGGGCCGGCCGGCAGGCCCAGCGACGCCAGGCCCGCCTTCACCAGGATCGTGCCCTGGGTACGGAAGATGCCGGTGAACAGCGGCAGCAGCCGCCGGTGCAGGGACAGCGCGGTCGGCATGTCCCCCGCGTCGTACGCCTCGATCATCTGTGCGGTCAGCGCCCCGGTGAAGTGCGTCGAGGTGCCGACCACGCCCACGCTGCCGACGGCCAGCGCCGGCAGGGTGAGCGCGTCCTCGCCGCTGTAGAAGGCGAGGGTGGTGCGGCTGGTGACCCAGCTGGTCGCGGTCAGGTCGGCCTTGGCGTCCTTGACCGCGACGATCCGGCCGTGTTCGGCGAGCCGGACCAGCGTCTCGGTGTCGATCGGCACGCCGGAGCGGTGCGGAATGTCGTACAGCATCACCGGCAGGCCGGTGGCGTCGGCCACCGCGGTGAAGTGGCGCAGCAACCCGCTCTGCGGCGGCTTGTTGTAGTACGGGGTGACCACCAGCAGGCCGTGCGCACCCGCCTTCTCGGCGGCGGCGGCCAGCTCGATGGTGTGCCGGGTGTCGTTGGTGCCGACGCCCGCGACCACCTTGGCGCGGTCACCGACGGCCTCCACCACGGCCCGGATCAGGTGTTCCTTCTCCGCGTCGGTGGTCGTCGGCGACTCACCGGTGGTGCCGTTGACCACCAGCGCGTCGTTGCCCTGCTCGTCGACCAGGTGGCTCGCCAGCCGGGCGGCGCCGTCGAGATCGAGGGAACCGTCGGGGGTGAACGGGGTCACCATGGCTGTCAGCAGCCGGCCGAAAGGGCGGGACGCCGGTCGGGCCGCGGCGTCGAGGTGGTCGTGCGTCATACCCTCCAACCTAGCGGACGACCAGCCGGGCCCTGCCGGGGAAGGGCTCAGGACGCCTCGTGCGGGCTGGCCGCCACCTCGGTGCCGTCCGGCAGCGTGGAGATCACGAAGTCGGCGAACACGTTCGGGGCGACACCCTGCAGCTGGCGCAGGCACTCGACGGCCAGCTCACGGATCTCCACATCGGCGTGCTCGGTGGCCCGCATCGCGATGAAGTGCCGCCAGGCCCGGTAGTTGCCGGAGACCACGATCCGGGTCTCGGTGGCGTTGGGCAGCACCGCCCGGGCCGCCTGCCGTGCCTGCTTACGGCGCAGCGTCGGGTTCGGCTCGTCGGAGAAGCGCTGCTCGAGGCCCTCCAGCAACTCGGTGTACGCCCGAACGCTCGCCTCGGCCGCCTCCACGAACTTCTTGTGCAGCTCGGGGTCGTCGGCGATGACCGCCGGCTCGACCATGGCCGCGTCCCGCTCCGGGACGTACCGCTGGGACAGCTGGGAGTACGAGAAGTGCCGGTGCCGGATCAGCTCGTGGGTGAAGGAGCGGGACACCCCGGTGAAGTAGAAGGTGACCGACCCGTGCTCCAGCACGCTGAGGTGACCCACCTCGAGGATGTGCGCCAGGTAGCCGGCGTTGGTGGCGGTCGCCGGGTTCGGCTTCTTCCACGACTGGTAGCAGGCCCGACCGGCGAACTCCGCGAGTGCCTGGCCACCCTCCGCGTCGGTCGACCACGGCACGTCGTCCGGGGCCGCGAATTGGGTCCACGCGATCAACTTGACCTGGGGCTGCACCATGTCCGGCATTCCTGGGACTGTAGTGGTGCGGTGCCGGTCGGCCCAACTCAGGCGCGCCCCGTGCAATGTCGATCACTCAGGCAGTGGTGGCGCCGCCGAAGCCCGGGCCGGGATCCAGGGGGCCGGTCCGGCGTCCGGTCCGGCGTCCGGCGTCCGGCGTCCGGCGTCCGGCGTCCGGCGTCCGGCGTCCGGCGTCCGGCGCCATCGTTGCTGGGCCCGGGATCGGGGCGGGCAGTTCCATCGGCGTCCTTTGGAGCTGAATCGTTTGCGACATCAGCACGGTGGATCGGGCTGTCTCGACCAGGCACGTCTCTCTACCGAGGACGGGCTCCCAACCTGACGAGCGCGCCCGAACGGCCCGAGCGGCCCGAGCGGCCCGAACGACCCGAACGACCCGAGCGGCCCGAGCGGCCCGAGCGGCCCGAACGACCCGAGCGGCCCGAACGACCCGAGCGGCCCGAACGACCCGAGCGGCCTGGCAGCCGCTCCACCCACAGATCATGCAACATCCTGGATGTAGTGGCAGCCCCCGCGCCTGACACCACTACATCCAGGATCGAGCACGATCCCGGGGCGAATGCGTCGGCCGCTGTGCGCCGCGAGCGCGGTTGCCGGCTGCCTACTGGTGATCGACTCGCGTTTCTGTAAGTCGGGGTGTCCGGGTCGGGTGGATGGCCCCGTTTTCTGAATGCCGAGTCGATCAAGTGGCGACCGGCGGAGGAGGCCCGTGATGTCGTAAACGGATCAGCTCCAAAGGACGCCGAACAACGCATGCCAGCCCTACATCTACGCGCTGGAGCATCGGGGCACCAGCGGGCCGGACGGGACGGAGACGACGGAGGGTGTGCGGATGAGTGACGAGGAACGCCGGGACAGCGCGTCGGGCGATGGCGCACCTCGGCGCACCAGCGCGTCGGGCGACGACGGGGTCAGACGTAGAGCGAGGTGAACGGCGCCCAGGGCAGGTTGCGGAGCACCGAAAAGGCCAGCCATGCGGCCAGGAAGCCGCCGATGACCTTCGAGCTGATCCGCAGCTCGGGCATTCGCCACCCGAACGCCTGACTTCCTGCCCAGGCCACGAAGAGGTACGCCAGGAACGGCAGCGCGAAAATGAACACGAAGTGGTGTCGGGCGGCGGCCGGAAGGTCCCCGTGCAGCACGTACCAGAGGGCGCGGGTGCCACCACAGCCCGGGCAGTCCAACCCGGTGGTCAACTTGAGCAGACAGGTGGGCGCGGCATCCGGGTCGGCGTGCGTCGGATTGCTGAGCAGCGCGTAGCTCATACCGACGGCGACGCAGCCGACCGCGGCCAGCGGCACCGCCCAGCGCGGGGAGCGTTCGTAGAGCCGCAGCACGAACCGGGTGAGCCGGTCCGGCTCGGGTGCCGGGTAACCGCCCGGCGGGGTCGCCGGCCAACCCTCCGAACCGTCGGCCAGGGCGGCCTGGTGCACCGCCCCGGGGGCGGGCTGCGGCTTGTCGACCGGTCCGGGAACGCTCGTCACGCGCTCACGGTACACCGGACACGCCGGCCAACGCGGCGGTGAGCGGACCGGCCAGGTCGCCGGCCGCGGGCGGTGCCACCGCGTCCAGGCCGAGCCAGCCGGCCAGCCGGTACAGCTCGGCGGCGAGCGCCACCGCCGTCTCCCCCGGGTCGGCGCCGGGCTCGAGCCAGGCGGCCGGGACCAGCAGCACCTTGGCCTTACGGTCGGCCTTCAGGTCGACCCGGGCGGTGAACCGGTCGCCCTGCAGGAACGGCAGCACGTAGTAGCCGTAGACCCGCTGTGGCGCCGGGACGTAGATCTCGATCCGGTAGCTGAAGTCGAACAGCCGCTCGGTGCGGGCACGTTCCCAGATCAACGGATCGAAGGGGCTGACCAGTGTGTTGCCGCGCACCCAGCGCGGCAACCGGGCGGACGCGTGCAGCCACGCCGGCTGTCGCCAGCCCGCCACGGTGACCGGCACCAGCTCACCTGCCTCGGCCAGCTCCGCGACGGCCTGCCGGGCGCCGGCCAACGGCAACCGGAAGTAGTCGCGCAACTCCGGCTCGGCGGCCACCCCGAGCGACCGCGCGGCGAGGGCCACCAGCGTGCGGTACGCCTCGGCGTCGCTCGGAGTGGGCGCGGCCAGCGCCGCCGCCGGCAGCACCCGCTCGGGCAGGTCGTAGCGGCGGGCGAACGAGGTGCTGCGCTCGGCGGCGGCCACCTCCCCGGCCCAGAACAGGAACTCCAGGGCCCGCTTGACGGCCGACCAGTTCCACCCCCAGTTGCCGGTCTCCCGGGGGGCGTCGTGCTCGATCTCGGCGGCGGTCAGCGGCCCCCGGGCGGCCACCTCGTCGCGGACCCAGGCGACCAGCTCCGGCTGCTCCTGCGCGATCCGCCGCATGCCGCCCCAGGATTCGCTGTGTGCGCGGGCCATCCGCCAGCGCAGCAACGGGTGCAGCTCGACCGGGACCAACGACGCCTCGTGGCCCCAGTACTCGAACAGCTCCCGCGGGCGCCGGTAGGCGGCCTGGTCGAGCAGTGTGGTCGGGTACGGCCCGAGTCGGCTGTAGAGCGGCAGGTAGTGCGCGCGTTGCAGCACGTTGACCGAGTCCATCTGGATCAGCCCGACCCGGCTCAGCACCCGACGCAGGTGCCGGCGAGTGGGCACACCCGTCGGCGCCGGGTCGGCGAAGCCCTGTGCGGCGAGCGCCACGCGGCGGGCCTGGGCGAGCGAGAGTGATTCCGGTGTGGTCATCGTCGGCGACCTTAATTCATCGGTACGACGCCGGTGCGGGAAGCTGGACGTGACGACCAACGAGGCATAGAACGGTGCAATGCTGACCATCCGTCGGGAGGAGCCGGACGACGCCGAGGCGGTCGCCCGGGTGCACGTGCACGGCTGGCAGGCGGGCTATGCCGGCTTCATGCCGGACGAGGTGCTCGGGCGGCTCAACGTGGTGGCCTGGGCGCAGCGTCGCCGCGACGTCGGCACCGCCGATCCGGAGCACCCGTTCACCACACTGCTCGGCGAGGTGGACGGGTTGGTGGTGGGCTTCACCACCTTCGGGCCGTACCGCCGCAACCAGGACCGGGACGACCTGGACCAGACGGTCGGCGAGGTGGTGGCGCTCTACGTGGAGCCGGCCCGCTGGGGTGACGGGACCGCCGCCGCGCTGCTGGACGCGGCCCGGAGCGGGCTCACCGAGCGCGGCTGGGCGGGGTACCGGGCGTGGGTGCTGGCGGACAACCGGCGGGCCCGTCGGTTCTGCGAGCGCGCCGGCCTGTCACCGGACGGTGAGCGGTCGACCTATCAGGTGCCGCTGGCCGGCGGGGGCCCGCCGGTCGGGCTGGTCGAGCTGCGGTACGCCGGACGCCTCGACCGCTGACCCGTGCGGGGTCAGCCACCGGCGGATCGGCAGGAAGGCCAGCAGCGCCAGACTGATCCACACGTAGGCGTTGCTGCCCAGGAAGCCGTCCACCCCGGTGAAGTCCTTCTCCCAGAACCAGACGGTGCGGCTGATCAGCAGCGCGTACCCGATGGTCGCGGCGACCAGCAGGACCCGCCGTCGGCGGCCGGCCGGCGCGGCCATCGCGTTGTCCACCAGGAGGATCAACGCGGGCAGCAGCCAGACCAGGTGGTGCACCCAGGTGACCGGGCTGACCAGGCACATCACCGCACCGGTCAGCGCCAGGCCGGTCGCCTCGTCGCCGGCCGCGACGGCGGCCCGGGACCGCCAGGCCCAGAGCGCCAGGGTGCCGAGCACCAGCAGCAGCCACAGCAGCGTGCTCGGGTGTTCCGGGTCGAGCCGGGCGACCACCCCGCGCAGCGACTGGTTGGAGACGAAGGCCAGCTCACCCACCCGACCGGTGTTCCACAGCGCCTCGGTCCAGAACTCCCGGGACGCGTCCGGGAAGAGCGCGGCGGCCAGCAGCGACACCCCGGCAGCCGTGCCGCTGGCGGTGAGCGCGGCCCGCCACCGCCCGGTCACCAGCAGGTAGACGATGAACACGCCCGGGGTCAGTTTGATCGCTGTGGCGAGGCCGATGCCCACTCCGGTCCACCGGCTGCCCGCCGGCAGCAGCCGCAGCAGGTCCACCGCCACCAGGAAGAGCAGCAGCGTGTTGACCTGGCCGAAGTTGACAGTCTCCCGCATCGGTTCGAACGCGGCGGCCAGGCAGAGCGCCACGGCGAGGGCGAACCACCGGGTCCAGCCGGCGCGGCGGGCGATCGGGTCGACCAGCCACCAGATCAGCACCGTGGTGGTGGCCACGCTGGCGAGCACGCTCACCACGATCGCCGCCGTCCACGGCAGGTACGCCATCGGCAGCATGGCCAGTGCGGCGAACGGCGGATAGGTGAAGCCGTACTGGGTGCCCGGCTTGAGGTAGTCGTAGATCTCCCCGCCGTCGTGCACCCACCAGGTCAACGCACCGTAGTAGACCTTCAGGTCGAAGAAGCCGTGCCGGACGGCAGCCACGGCCAGGAACCCGGTGACCGCCGCGGCGAGCACCACCACCCCGACGACCTGCGCGGTCGTCCTGTTGGCACCCTGCGCCACCGTCGTCTCCCCCGCCCTGCGTAGGCTTCCGTCCCATGGCTCTCGGGTACGTCCGCCCGGCGCGTCCCGAGGACGCCGGCGAGATCGCACGCATCCAACTCGCGACCTGGCGGGTCGCGTACCGCCGGATCCTGCCTCGGCATGTGCTCGACAACCTGGACGAGGCGTTCCTCGCCCGGCGGTGGAGCGCCGCGGTGCTGGAGCCGCCCTCGGGCAAGCACCGGGTGCTGGTCGCCGTCGAACAGGCCGAGCAATCGTATCTGGTGGGGTTCGCGGCCTCCGGCCCGGCCGACGGCGAGGCGTTGGCGCCGGGTGAGCCGGCCGAGGCGCTCGGCCCGGACGTGGCGGCGGTGACCGACCTGCTGGTGGAGCCGCGTTGGGGCCGGCGGGGGCACGGCAGTCGGCTGCTCGCCGCCGCCGTCGACCTGTGGCGGGAGGACGGCCTGAGCCGGGCGGTGGCCTGGGCGTTCGAGGGCGACGAGGCCACCCGGAAGTTCCTCACCAGCACCGGGTGGGAGCCCGACGGGGCGGCCCGCGCGCTCGACGTGGACGACATGCTGGTGCCTCAGGTGCGCCTGCACGTCGCCGTTCCGGCCGAGAAGGTCGAGTGACAGGTGTGGCGGACCCGGATCGGGGCCGCCACACCGAACCAGGTCAGCCCTTGTCCGAGCCGTCGTTGGCGTCGCGGACGAAGTAGCGCTGGAACACCACGAAGATGATCGCCACCGGGATGGTGGCCAGCAGCGCGGCGCCGAGCTTGAGCGGGTACTGGGTGCCCTTGCCGAGCGAGCCGCTGACCAGGTCGGCCAACCCGCGTGGCAGGGTGAACAGGTCCGGGTCCTGCACGGACACCAGGCTGTGCGGGAACTCGTTCCAGGAGCCCTGGAACGACAGGATGGTGAGGGTGATCAGGGCCGGCTTCGCCATCGGCAGCACCACCGACCAGAAGGTGCGGAAGATGCTCGCCCCGTCGATCCGGGCGGCCTCCTCGACACTGACCGGAATCGACTCGAAGAACTGTTTCATGATGAACACGCCGGCCGCGTCGGCCAGCAGTGGCACCACCAGACCGGCGTAGCTGTTGTAGATGCCGAGCTGGTTGAGCACCAGGAACTTCGGGATCAGCAGCACCACCCCGGGCACCGCCATCACCGCGATGACGGCGGCGAACAGCCCGCTGCGGCCGCGGAACCGCAGCCGGGCCAGCGCGTACCCGGCGAGCGAGTCGAAGAAGACCCGGCCGAGGGTGACCAGCACCGTCACCAGCAGCGAGTTGCCCAGCCACAGGGGGAAGTTGGTGCCGGCGAAGATCCGTTCGAAGCCGGCAAGGGTGAGCGGGTCCGGGAACGGTGACAGCGGGTTCGCCGCCGCGTCGGGCTCGGTCTTGAGCGCGTTGCCGATCTGGATGACGAACGGGTAGAGGAACACCAGCCCGAAGAAGACCAGCGTGGCGTACCCCAGAAAGCGGGTGGCCAGGGTGCGGGCCGCGCGGTGCTGACGCCGCGCGGGCACCGCCGCCGGGCGGTCGGTGAGCACGGCCATCTCAGGACCTTTCCGGTACGCGGCGACGCCGCCAGCCGCGGCGCGGCCGGTCGGTGTCCCGCTCGGCCAGTGCGCGGCGCTGGATCAGCGTGAGCACGATGATGATCAGGAACAGGACGAACGAGATCGCCGCCCCGGAGCCGTAGTCGAAGTCCCGGAAGGCGGTCCGGTACGACAGGTAGGCGGGGGTGAGCGTGGTCTTGGCCGGGTCGCCCTGGCTCATCACGTACACCTGGTCGAAGACCTGCCAGGAGCCGATCATCCCGAGGGTGAGCACGAGGAAGGTGGTGGGCCTGATCATCGGCAGGGTGACGTACCGGAAGCGCTGCCACCGGGACGCACCGTCGAGGGTGCTGGCCTCGTCGAGCGTGACCGGCACGTTCTGCAGCCCGGCCAGGAACATCAGCATGAACGTGCCGGAGGTGGTCCAGACGACCAACGTGATGATCGAGATCATCGCCACGCTCGGGCCGGCCAACCAGTCCCACCAGCTCAGCCCGAACGGCCCGCCGTCGGCCAGCGCCGCCGGCGGCGAGTCGACGCCGAACACGCCGAACAGCAGGTGCAGCACGCCCCGGGAATCGGCGAACCACTCGGGCCCGTCGATGCCGACGAAGCCGAGCAGGGCGTTCACCGCGCCGGAGTTGGCGAAGAGGAACAGGAACACCACGCTGATCGCGACCGAGCTGGTCACCGAGGGGAAGTAGAAGGCGCTGCGGAAGAAGCTCTTGCCCTTGAGCATCCGGTTGTTGACGACCAGGGCCAGGCCGAGCGCGAGCACCGTCTGCGCCGGCACCACGATCGCCACGTAGTAGATGTTGTTGCGGATGCTGGTCATGAAGTCGCGCCGGGCCAGCCCGTCCTCGGTGAACAACTGGGTGTAGTTGCGCGCGCCGACGAACGGGACGTCGCCGGTGAAGGGACTGCCCTGGCCGTTCCAGTCGGTCAGGCTGACCCAGAGCGCCATCAGGATGGGCAGCAGCAGGAACAGTCCGAGAATGACGATCACCGGGGCGACGAAGAGCCAGCCGGCGAGGTTCTCGTCGCGTCGGGTGCCGCCCCCGCGTCGGCGCGGGCTCGACCCGGTCGCGGTGGCCGTGGCGGTCAGTGTCTCGGTTGCCATCTTCCCTCCCTTCCTCTCTCCGGCCGACGTGCGGCGGGGGCCCCGGTGGTCGCCGGAGCCCCCGCCGTCACCTCAGCTGCCGCCGAGCGCAGCCTTGGCGTTCTTGTCGAAGTTCTGCAGGACGGTCTTGGGGTCACCGTTGGCCAGCCCCTGCAGCCCGGTGTCGAGGTCCTTGAGGACGCTGTCCATCTTCGGGGCGTTCACCGGGCCCTGGGCGTACGCGGCGCCGTCGACGAACACCTTGTCCGCCGGGAAGGCGGCGGTGTACTGGTCGCGCGCCGACTGGCGGGACGGCATGACACCGAACGCCTTCGCGAAGGTCATCTGCTGCTCGCCGCTGGTCATCGCCTCGACGAACTTGATCGCCTGATCCTTGTACTTGCTCTTCGCGGCGATGCCCCAGCACTGGGTGAAGGAGAGCGTGCCCTGCCCCTTGGGGCCGGCCGGCAGCGCCACCACCTTGTACTTCACGTTGGGGAAGTCGTTCTGCAGGGCACCCTTGATCCAGTTGCCCTCGATGGTCATCACGGCCTTGCCCTTGCCGAACGCCTCACCGGACCAGCCGGCGTCGAGCTGCTTGGGGTACTTGGCCAGCCCGGTGCTGAGCATGGTCTTGACGTACTGGAGGGCGGCGAGGTTCTCCGGGGTGTCAGCGGTGGGCTGCTTGCCGTCCTTGCTGACCAGCCAGCCGCCGTTCTGCACCATGAAGGCACCGATCCGGTCCCGGGTGTCGCCGAGGGCCAGCGGGACCTGCCCCTTGGCCTTGATCTTCTGGGCGGCGGCGGTGAGCTGCTCCCAGGTCGTCGGCACATCGGCGTCGGTCAGCCCGGCCTTGGTCCACAGGTCCGTGTTGATCTGCAGGGCCAGCGTGGAGAAGTCCTTGGGCGCGCAGTAGAGCTTGCCGTCGTACGTGAAGGCGGTACGCAGGCTCTCGTAGAAGTCACCGGAGTTGCTGACCTTGTCGCCGTACGGCTCCAGGGCGCCGACGCTGGCGTAGTTGGCGAACTGGGCCGCGTCCACGTAGAAGACGTCCGGTGGGGTGCCGCCGGCGAGCGCCTGACCGAGTTGCTGGGTGAGGTCCTGGGCCGGGGTCACCGTCGCGGTGTTGCCGGAGCTGCTGGCCCACGTCGCGGCGGCGTCCTGCACGGCCTTGGTCTCGGCCTCGCCGGACGAGCCGATGAGGATCTGCAGGCTGGCCGGGCCGCTGGACTGGGCGGTGTCGCCGGAGGAGTCGTCGAAGCCGCTGCCGCAGGCCGCGGAGCCGAGGAGGGCGACGGCGGCGAGGCCCGCCACCGCTGCCCGGGTGATTGTTCGAGGTGCCATGGTTTCTCCTGGTGGGGGGTGTGGCTACGCGGTGTGCCGCAGTGCCAATGAGGGCTGGAGCAGCACGGGGTTGGGGGTCTCGTGGTCGCCGTCGAGGACCCCGGTGAGCAGGTCCACGCAGCGGGCGGCGGCCTCGCCGAGCGGCTGGCTGACGCTGGTCAGCCCGACCGCCGCGGCCACCGGTGTGTCGTCGAAGCCGATCACCGACACGGACGGGTCGACGCCGCGGATCGCCTGGAGGGCGCCGAGGGCGAGCGAGTCGCTGGCGCAGACCACCGCGCTCGGCGCCACGGCGACGAGCAGGTCACGCATCAGACGTTCGCCCTCGGCGATGCCGTCCTCGGTCTCCCGGTGCAGCCCGGTCGGGTCGACGCCCGCCGCGTGCAGCGTGTCGCGCCAGCCGGCCCGCCGGTCGTCGCCGACGCCGGAGCCGACCGGCCAGCCGATGAACGCGATCCGCCGGTGGCCGGCGTCCAGCAGCCGCCGGGTGGCCTGGGCGGTGCCGGCGGCGCCGTCCACGTCCACCCAGGGGTGTGCGTCGAGCGCGTCCCACGGGCGGCCGAAGGTCACGAACGGCACGTCCCGGTCGGCGAGCCATTGGGTACGCGGGTCGCCGTACTTGGTGCCGACCAGCACGAACGCGTCCAACTCGTAGGTGCCGAGCAGGTCGCCGTAGGTGGCGATCTCCCGTTCGTCGTCGGTGGCGGTGTAGAGCAGCACCCGGTAGCCGGCCGCGTCGGCGGTCTCGGTGAGGCCGTGCAGGAAGCGGTCGAGCACGGAGCCGTTGATGCCGTCGCGGGTCGGCTCGATCCGGGCGGCGATCAGGCGGGACCGGCCGGTGCGCATCTGCCGGGCGGCCTGGTTGGCCCGGTAGCCGAGCGCGTTGATCGCGTCCTCGACCCGCTGACGGGTCTCCTGCCGCACGATGTGCGGGGCGTTGAGCACGTTGGACACCGTCTGCCGGCTGACTCGGGCGTGCCGGGCCACCGTCGCGATGGTCACCTTTTCGGCCACTTAATCCCTCTCGCCATCTTGAACGATCCAATTTGGATAAGGCAGGATTGGATCGTTCAAGTTTCTGGAATGTTTCGCACTTTGCACCGCCAGGGGCCGCGTTGTCAAGACGTCCGCCCCGCACCCCGAGGATCTGGAGCCACACCGTGATCGAACGCCAGCTGCAACCCCTCCTGCACGAGTTGGTCGGGGTGGTCTTCGCCCCCACCAGCGCGCTGGGGGACGCGACCGGGCAGATCCGCCCGACCGGCGTCCAGGGCGTCTTCCACGCCGATGCCCGGGTGCTCTCCCGCGCCGAGCTGCTTGTCGACGACCAGGAGCTCGAAGGGCTGACCCGGGGCGACGTCGGACCGCACGGCGCGCACTTCGTGAGCCTGGCCCGCTGGCTCGGTGACCCCACACCCGACCCCACCGTCCGGGTCGACCGGACCCGCCGGGCCACCCGCAACGGTCTCACCGAGGAGCTGCGCATCCGCTCCACCGCCACTGTTGGCGTACGGGCCACCGTCTCCGTCGACCTCGGCTGCGACCTCGCCCCCATCGAGGTCGTCAAGTCCGGTCGCGCCACCGACGCGCTGGCAGCCAGCACCGGCCAGCCCGGCACGCTCACCTGGACGGGCACCGGGATCACCGTCACCGTCACCGCGCCAGGCGCCGACGTGCTCGCCGACGGCGAGCGGGCCACCACTCCCCGGCTGGTCTGGCCGGTCGACCTGCCCCCCGGCGGCGAGACCGTGCTGCGCTGGCAGTTGGCCGTCGACGACCCGCGCGCCGTCGTCGTCGGCCCGGCCGGCGAGCCCGAATGGTCCCGACCCGAGGTGAGCGCCGACGACCGACGCCTCGTCCGGCTGCTCGATCGCAGCCTCGACGACCTGCGGGGCCTCCGGCTGGCCGAGACCGGCGCCCCGGGGGACGTGTTCCTCGGCGCCGGGGTGCCCTGGTTCCTCACCCTGTTCGGCCGGGACAGCCTCTGGGCCGCCCGGATGATGCTGCCGCTCGGCACCGACCTGGCCGCCGGCACCCTGCGCGTCCTCGCCCGCCGGCAGGGCACCCGGATCGACCCGACGACCGGCGAGGCCCCCGGCAAGATCCTGCACGAGCTGCGGCGCCACGAGTTCGCCCTGCCCGAGAACGGCCTGCACCTTCCACCGGCGTACTACGGCACCGTCGACGCCACCATGCTCTGGGTCAACCTGCTGCACGACGCGTGGCGGTGGGGAATGCCCGCCGAGCAGATCGAGCCCCTGCTGCCGCACCTGGAGGCGGCGCTGCGCTGGCTCGGCGAGCACGCCGACCCGGACGGTGACGGCCTGGTCGAGTACGTCGACACCACCGGTCGCGGGTTGTCGAACCAGGGGTGGAAGGACTCCGGAGACGCCGTCCGATTCCACGACGGCACCCTGGCCACCGCGCCGATCGTGCTTGCCGAGGTGCAGGGGTACGCGCACGAGGCCGCCGTGAACGGGGCCGCCCTGCTGGACGCCTTCGGCCGACCGGGCGCCGACCGCTGGCGCGAGCACGCCGCCGCGCTTGTCGACCGGTTCCGGAAGAGCTTCTGGGTCGACGGCCGCCACGGCCCACAACCAGCGCTGGCCCTCGACCGCGACAAGCGCCCCGTCGACTCGCTGACCAGCAACATCGGCCACCTGCTCGGCACCGGCCTGCTCGACGGCGACGAGGAGGCGCAGGTCGCGCACCTGCTCACCACCGATACGATGGCCGCCGGGTTCGGACTGCGCACCATGTCCAGCGACGATGTCGGCTTCAGCCCGCTGTCGTACCACTGTGGCTCGATCTGGACCCACGACACCGCGATCGTGCTCGGTGGGTTGGCCCGCGCCGGGCACCGCGACGCCGCCCTCGGCCTGGCCGACGGACTGCTCAGCGCGGCCGAGGCGTTCGACTACCGGATGCCGGAGCTGTACGGCGGCGACGACCGGGCACTGGTGAACCGTCCGGTGCCGTACCCGGCCGCGTGCCGACCGCAGGCCTGGGCCGCGGCGGGTGCGGTGCTGCTGCTACAGGCGGCCACGGGGCTCTACCCGGACGTACCGGCCGGCACGGTCCGGCTGACGCCGCTGGCCGGGCCCGAACTCGGCGCGCTGCACGTCGACAGCCTGCGCGTGGCCGACACCCCGGTGACGGTGACCGTCGACCGCACCGGCGAAGCCACCATCACCGGCCTGCCCACCCCCCTGACCCCACCTCTCCCCACCCAACGCCGCCCCACCACCCAACCCCTCCCCCAATAACCCCCGCCCTCGCCCTCGCCCTCGCCCTCGCCCTGGCCCTGGCCCTGGCCCCGTCGATCATGGAGTTGTGATGGGCGAAAGCTCCATGTGTGCCCCTTCTGCGAGGCACCACAACTCCATGATCGACACAGGGTCAGACCGGGCGGCTCCGGCGATCTTGCGGTTTCGCTTGTCGGGATGCGTGGAATGCCCCTTGTGCCACCGCAGAAAGTGCAAGATCGCGGGGGTGGGGGTCAGCGGGCTTGTTCGGCGACCAGCTCGTCGTCGTCCATCGCGCCGGTGGGGTGGAAGCCCAGGGAGGTGTAGAGGACCGCTGCTGGGGTGTTGTCGGGGTGGTACGAGAGGCGGACCGGGGGGTTTCCGTCCTGGGCCGCCAGCCAGGGGGCCAGGGTTTGCACGGTGGCCCGGCCGACGCCCCGGCCCTGCTCGGCGGCGTCGATCAGCATCCCGCCGATCCAGTGCGAGCCGTCGTCGTCCACCCCCCACATGACGTGGCCGACGACGGTCTCGTCGGCGTACACGGCCAGGGAGTTCCACACGTCGGAGCGCATGCTGAGCAGCAGGTAGCGGGCACCCAGCGCGGCCACGAACCGGCGCTGGTCGTCGCGCGGGGCGACGTCGGCGACCGCTCGCCAGTTGTCGTCGTCGACCGGCCGGAGTGTGACCCGCCGACCGAGCCGATCCAGGTGTGCGTTATCGATCATCGGCGGATGCTACCCGGCCCGGACAGAGAGATCTTGGACAGTTTCCGTCACGGGAGAACGGAAACTGTCCAAGATCTGCGGTCAGTCGAGCAGGGCGTCCAGGCCGACGGTGAGGCCGGGGCGGTTGCGCACCGCGCGGACGGCCAGCAGCACGCCCGGCATGAACGACACCCGGTCGTACGAGTCGTGTCGGATGGTCAGCGTCTCGCCGGTGCCGCCGAACAGCACCTCCTGGTGGGCGACCAGGCCGGTGGCGCGCACCGCGTGGACGCGTACCCCGTCGATGTCGGCGCCGCGCGCACCCGGCACCTCGTCCTTGGTGGCGTCCGGCACCGGGCCGAGGCCGGCCTCGGCGCGGGCCCGGGCGATCTGCCGGGCGGTGTGGGTGGCGGTGCCGCTCGGGGCGTCCAGCTTGCGCGGGTGGTGCTGCTCGATGATCTCGACGGACTCGAAGTGTCGGGCGGCGCGGGCGGCGAACTGCATCATCAGCACCGCGCCGATGCCGAAGTTCGGGGCGATGACCACACCCACCTCGGGCCGGTCGGCCAGCCAGCCGCGCACCTGCTCCAACCGCTGCTCGGTGAAGCCGGTCGTGCCGACCACCGCGCTGATGCCCTGCTCGACGCACCACCGGAGGTTGTCCATCACGACGTCCGGCGTGGTGAAGTCGACGACCACCTCGGCGGCGGAGACGGCCGAACGACTGTCGCCCTGGTCGATCGACGCCGTCAGGGTGAGGTCGTCGGCGGCGTCGACGGCCTTGCAGACCTCGACGCCCATCCGGCCGCGCGCGCCGAACACGCCGACCCGAATCTTCTCCTGCTCGTCAGTCACGGGGCACAACCTATCCCAATCGGGACGTGCCCCAGTCGTCGGATCCGGGCCGCTCCACCGACCGGGACGCGCCCCGGACCGGGCCGCGACAGCCCTCAGACCGCGAAGTCGCCAGCGCCGAACGGGCCCACCACTGCCAACGACATCGGGCGGCTGAGCAACTCGGCGGCGAGGACGTTGACGTCCTCCACGCTGACCTCGTCGACCCGGCGGAGCAGCTCGTCGACGGGCATCAGGTCGCCGTAGAGCAGCTCACCCTTCGCCAGCCGGCTCATCCGGGAACCGGTGTCCTCCAGGCCGAGCACGAACGAGCCCTTGCTCATCCCCTTGCCCCGGGCCACCTCGGCCTCGGTCAACCCGTCGGCGGCCACCCGGGCCAACTCGGCGCGGGTCAGGGCCAGCACCTCGTCCACCTTGCCCGGCGCGCAGCCGGCGTAGACGGCGAACAGGCCGCTGTCGGCGTACTGGCTGGCGTAGGAGTAGACCGAGTAGGCCAGGCCGCGCTGCTCGCGGATCTCCTGGAACAGGCGGCTGGACATGCCGCCACCGAGCACGTTGTTGAGCACCCCGAGGGCGAACCGGCGATCGTCGAGCCGGTCGATGCCGGGGCAGCCGAGGATGACGTGCGCCTGCTCGGTCTCCTTCGGCTCCACCACCGTGGTCACCGGCCTGGTGCGTACCGCCGGGGTCGCCGCGCGGTGCGGTGCCGGACTGGCCGGGTCGCTGTCCAGCGGGGTGCCACGCACTGCCTGGCGGACCAGCTTGACCACCGTGGCGTGGTCGAGGTTGCCGGCGGCGGCGATGACGATCTGCGGCGCGGTGTAACGCCCCCGGTAGAAGTTCTGGATCTGCCGGCGGGTCATCGGGGTGACGGTCTCCGCGGTGCCGGAGATGAGCCGGCCCAGCGGGTGGTCGCCGTAGACGGCCTGGACGAAGAGGTCGTGCACCTCGTCGCCCGGCTCGTCGTCGTGCATGGCGATCTCTTCCAGGATCACGCCGCGCTCGGTCTCGACGTCGGCCGGCTCCAACAACGAGTCGGCGACCAGGTCGCACATCACGTCGATCGCCAGCGGCAGGTCCTCGTCCAGCACCCGCGCGTAGTAGCAGGTGTATTCCTTCGTGGTGAAGGCGTTGGTCTCACCGCCCACCGCTTCGATCTGCGAGGAGATCTCCAGTGCGGTGCGCTTGTGGGTGCCCTTGAAGAGCAGGTGCTCCAGGAAGTGCGCGGCACCCGCCTGCGGGCCGGTCTCGTCGCGCGAGCCGACCGCCACCCAGATGCCGAACGAGACGCTGCGCATCGCCGGAATCGCCTCGGTGAGGACGCGCAGGCCGCTGGGCAGCACGGTACGTCGTACCGTGCCGCCCAGCGGGTCGTCGCTGAGCGTCCGGGTCACCGCGCGGGCGGTGCCGCCGGAACGGCCCGCCCCGGTGCCCCGAGACGCAGCCACCCCCCGTCGATCCGGTGGAAACGGCGCGCTGAAGGCCCGACTCACGTGGTGCTCCCGGTTCGACGAGGGGTGGGTGATGCGAGGTACGACGATCAGCTGTGCCGGGTCCGGCGGCGCGGACGCTCGCCGCCCTCGCCACCCTCGCCGCCGTTACCGCCCTCGCCGCCGCGCTCCGGGCCACGCCCGCCACGGTCGCCGCCGCGTTCACGGTCACCGCGGTCACGCGGAGCCCGGTCGCCGCGGTCCCGACCAGCCGGCCGGTCGCCAGCGGCGGCCTCACCGGCGGCCGGAGCCTCGGTGCCCTCCGGGCGGACCTTGTCCAGGTAGATCTTGCCGCGGGCGTCGATGTCCGCGATCTCGACCTCGACCCGGTCACCGACGTTGAGGAAGTCCTCGACCCGCTCGACCCGCTTGCCGTCGCCCACCTTGGAGATGTGCAGCAGGCCGTCGCGGCCCGGCAGGAGCGAGATGAACGCGCCGAACGCGGCGGTCTTGACCACCGTGCCGAGGAACCGCTCGCCCTGCTTCGGGAGCGTCGGGTTGGCGATGCCGTTGATCCGGTCGACGGCCGCCTGGGCCGACGGGCCGTTGGTGGCGCCGACGTAGATCGTGCCGTCGTCCTCGATGGAGATCTCGGCGCCGGTCTCGTCCTGGATCGCGTTGATGGTCTGCCCCTTCGGGCCGATCACCATGCCGATCTTGTCGACCGGGATCTTGACGGTGGTGACCCGCGGCGCGTAGTCAGACATCTCGGCCGGAGCCTCGATCGCCGCCTTCATGACCCCGAGGATGACCTGCCGGGCCTCGTTCGCCTGCTGAAGCGCGGCGGCGAGCACGTCCGACGGGATGCCGTTGAGCTTGGTGTCGAGCTGCAGCGCGGTGACGAACTCCGGGGTGCCGGCGACCTTGAAGTCCATGTCACCGAACGCGTCCTCGGCACCGAGGATGTCGGTCAGCGTCACGTACTGGGTCTTGCCGTCCACCTCGTCGGAGATGAGGCCCATCGCGATGCCGGCGACCGGCGCCTTCAACGGGACACCGGCGGAGAGCAGACCCAGCGTCGAGGCGCAGACCGAACCCATCGAGGTGGAGCCGTTGGAGCCGAGCGCCTCGGAGACCTGCCGGATGGCGTACGGGAACTCCTCGCGCGACGGCAGCACCGGGATCAGCGCCCGCTCGGCGAGGGCGCCGTGGCCGATCTCCCGACGCTTCGGCGAGCCGACCCGGCCGGTCTCACCGGTCGAGTACGGCGGGAAGTTGTAGTTGTGCATGTAGCGCTTGCGGTTCTCCGGGGAGAGCGTGTCCACCATCTGCTCCATCCGGAGCATGTTCAGCGTGGTGACACCCAGGATCTGGGTCTCGCCCCGCTCGAACAGCGCCGAACCGTGCACCCGGGGCAGCACCCCGACCTCGGCGGTCAGCGCCCGGATGTCGCGCGGGCCACGCCCGTCCATGCGGACCTGCTCGCGCAGCACGCGGTTGCGCACCTCGGACTTGGTCAGCGAGCGGAAGGCGGCGCTGAGCTCCTTCTCCCGACCCTCGAACCGAGCGCCCAGCTCCTCGGCGACGCGGGCCTTGACCCGGTCCAGGGCTTCCTCACGGTCGGCCTTGCCGGCGATGGTGATCGCCTCGGCCACGTCGGCGCGGGCCAGCTCGGCCACGGCGTCGTACACGTCGTCCTGGTAGTCCAGGAAGACCGGGAACTCGGTGACCGGCTTGGCGGCGACCTCGGCCAGCTCGCTCTGCGCGCGGCACAGCTCACGGATCGCCGGCTTGGCGGCCTCCAGGCCGCTGGCGACGATCTCCTCGGTCGGGGCGGTGGCACCGGCCGAGATGAGGGCGACGGCGTTCGGGGTGGCCTCGGCCTCGACCATCATGATCGCGACGTCGCCGTCGTCGAGCGTGCGGCCGGCCACGACCATGTCGAAGGTGGCGCGGGCCAGCTCCTCCAGGGTCGGGAAGGCGACCCACTGGCCGTCGATGTGGGCGACGCGGGTCGCCCCGATCGGGCCGGAGAACGGCAGGCCGGAGAGCTTGGTCGACATCGAGGCGGCGTTGATCGCCACGACGTCGTACGGGTGCTGCGGGTCGAGCGCGAGGACGGTCTCGACGACCTGGACCTCGTTGCGCAGGCCCTTGACGAAGGACGGGCGCAGCGGCCGGTCGATCAGCCGGCAGGTGAGGATGGCGTCCTCGCTGGGCCGACCCTCACGGCGGAAGAACGAGCCGGGGATGCGGCCCGCGGCGTACATCCGCTCCTCGACGTCGACGGTCAGCGGGAAGAAGTCGAACTGCTCCTTCGGGTGCTTACCGGCGGTCGTGGCGGAGAGAACCACCGTCTCGCCCAGCTGGGCGATGACGGAACCGGCGGCCTGGCGAGCCAGCCGACCGGTGGAGAAGGTGATCTCACGGGTGCCGAAGGACCCGTTGTCGATCACGGCGGTGCGGGATTCGGTGCCGAGTTTGGTCTCGGTCATGTGCTGTCGTGCTCCTTCGCGTCGTGGGCCCACGACATCGGGGAGCTGCTCAGCCGGCCGGTCTTCGATCGAAGCGCCCGGGTGGTCGGCATGATGCCGAGTTCCCGGGGGCCACTACCGGAGACCGGTACGCTGACCGGCTCCCTCTCGGGTGGTCGCGCGGCCCGTGTTCTTCAGGTGGGACGCGGCACGGGGGAGCGGCCGTCCGGCCACTCCCCCGTCACGTCACCGACGCAGACCGAGCCGCTCGATGAGCGACCGGTAGCGGGCAATGTCCTTCTTCTGGACGTAGTTGAGCAACCGACGGCGCCGGCCGACCAGCAGCAGCAGCCCACGGCGGCTGTGGTGGTCGTGCTTGTGCACCTTCAGGTGCTCGGTCAGCTCCGCGATCCGCTTGGTGAGGACCGCGACCTGAACCTCCGGCGAACCGGTGTCGCCCTCGGCGGTCGCGTACTCCGCGCGGATGCTGGCCTTGGCTTCCTGATCGAGCGCCATGTTCTCCCTGTTTCGATGGGTTGATCAAGTGGGTGTCCGTCGTCCCGATGGACCGGGAACGGACCGGTACCTCGCACCCGCGGCGTCGAGCAGGCACGCGAGGCCCCACGCCGGTCACCCGACGTCCCGGCAAGACTACCAGCACTCGCCGGTAACACCCGGCGAAGGGCCTCGGTGGCGGCCCGTCACGCCACGACGATCAGGCCAACGCGCGCCTGGTGCGCTCGACGTCCTGGTTCATCTGGGCGATCAACGGCTCGATCGAGTCGTACCGGACCTGACCACGCAGGTGCGCCACGAAGTCCAGGGCCAGCCGCTCGCCGTACAGGTCGCCGGAGAAGTCCAGCGCGTACGCCTCCACCCGCCGCTCCCGGCCGGAGAAGGTCGGGTTGGTGCCCACCGAGACCGCCGCGAGCAGCGGTTCACGCTGACCGCGCCGGATCAGCCGGGCCGCGTACACCCCGTCGGCGGGCACCGCCGCGTACCGGTGGCAGAGCAGGTTGGCGGTGGGGAAGCCCAGCTCCCGGCCCCGCTGGTCGCCGCGGACCACGACCCCCTCCAGGCGGTGTGGGCGGCCCAGCGCGGCGGCCGCCGCGCCCACGTCGCCAGCGTCGACGCAGGACCGGATGTACGTGGAGGAGAAGACGGTGCCGTCCTCGGCGACCAGCGGGCCGCCCTCCACGCCGAAGCCGAACGTCCGACCCAACTGCTCCAGCAACGCGACGTCGCCGGCCGCCCGGTGCCCGAAGCGGAAGTTGCTGCCGACCACCACCAGCGCCGCGTGCAGGTGCTCGACCAGGACGTCGTGCACGAACTGTTCGGCCGGCACCCGGGAGAACTCCGGGGTGAACGGCACCACGCAGAGCACGTCCACGCCGAGCGCCTCGATCAGCTCGGCCTTGCGGGCCGGCTCGGTGAGCACCGCCGGGTGCGAACCGGGGCGGACCACCTCGGCCGGGTGCGGGTCGAAGGTGACCACCACCGACTGCACGCCCAGCTCGCGGGCCCGGGCCACGGTGTGCCCGATGGTCGCCTGGTGCCCCTTGTGCACGCCGTCGAAGACGCCGATGGTGACCACCGAGCGTCCCCACCCGCCGGGCGCCGCGTCGTAGCCCCGCCACCGCTGCATGCCGTTCCTCTCTGCTGTCCCGCCGCCGGCGGGTCGACACCGCCGGCTGCCGGCCGACGGACCTGCGCCCACGGTCAGGCCGGGGCGAGCACGATCTCCGCCCGAGCCCGGCCGTCCCGCTCGCTGACGATAGCGATCAAGCCGCCGGCCGGCCCGAACACGGCGTACGGCCCGGTGAGGCCGGCCGGGTCCAGTGGCCCACCGTGGGCGAGCACCCGGGCCTCGTCGGGCGTGGCCTCCCGGCGCGCGAAGAACCGGTCGGCCGCCGCGTCCAGGGGCAGGTTCACCACGTCCGGGGCGCGCTGCTCCAACTCGTCGAGGGTGGCCGCCTCGGCGAGGGTGAAGCCACCCACCGCGGTGCGCCGCAACGCCGTGAGGTGTCCACCGACGCCGAGCGCCAGGCCCGCGTCCCGGGCGATGGCCCGGATGTACGTGCCGGAGGAACAGGTCACGTCCACGTCCACGTCCACCACGTCCGGTTCGGTGCGGCGGATCGCCAGCACCGCCAGCCGGGAGATGGTGACCCGCCGCGCCGGCAGCTCGACGCTCTCCCCGTCGCGGACCCGCTTGTACGCCCGCTGCCCATCGATCTTGATGGCGCTGACCGCGCTCGGCACCTGGTCCACCTCGCCGCTGAGCCCGGCCAGCGCCGAGCGGATCGCGTCGTCGGTGACGTGGCCGGCCGGCACGGTGGCGGTCACGTCGCCCTCGGCGTCGTCGGTGACGGTGGTCTGGCCGAGCCGGATGGTGCCGGTGTAGCTCTTGCCCGCGCCGATCACGTACGTCAGCAACCGGGTGGCCCGGCCGACACCGATCACCAGCACCCCGGTGGCCATCGGGTCGAGGGTGCCGCCGTGCCCGACCCGTCGGGTCCTGGCCAGTCGGCGGATCCGCGCCACCACGTCGTGCGACGTCATGCCGCCGGGCTTGTCGACCACGATCAGACCATCGGTGCTCACGTCGGCCAAGCCTGCCAGATGACCGCTGTCGGAGAGTGCGTGGGCGGGCCCCCGGGTGACCCGGACGACCGGCGGGGTGCTCAGCGGACCGCGCCGGTCACCGCCCAGCCGCCGTTGCGCAGCCGCAGCAGCAGGGCGACCAGCCGGATCACCACGAACACCGTGAGCCCGGCCCAGATGCCGCCCAGCCCGAGATCGAGCGCGTACGCCAGCCAGATGGCCGGCAGGAAGCCGCCGAGCGCCGCCACGATGGTGAGATTGCGCAGGTAACGCACGTCGCCCGCGCCGATCAGCACGCCGTCGAGGGCGAACACCACCCCGGCCAGCGGCAGCATGACGACGAACCATGGCCAGGCGACGGCGGCCTGCTCGCGTACCCCCGGATCGGAGCTGAACCACGACGGCACGATGCCGGCGCCGGCGGCGATGAGCAGCGCGAAGCCCACGCCGCAGACGCCGCCGAGCAGCCCGATCCGGCGGGCGAGCGCCCGCGCCCCCGCGTCGTCGCCGGCGCCGAGCGCGGCGCCGACCAGGGACTGCGCGGCGATGGCGAGGGCGTCGAGCACCAGCGCGGTGAAGAACCAGAGTTGCAGGGCGATCTGGTGGGCACCGACGGCGGCGGCGCCGAACCGGGCGGCGACGGCGGTCGCGGACAGGAAGCTGGCCTGGAACGCCAGCCCACGGATCAGCAGGTCGCGGCTGAGCACCAGCTGCTGGCGGATCACCCGGGGCCGGGGTCGCAGCGACACCCGCTCAGCGACCAGGGCGGCCGCGAAGAGCACCCCGCAGAGCGTCTGCGCGACGACGTTGGCCACCGCCGAGCCGACCAGGCCCAGCCCGCCGGGGTAGACCAGCAGCGGGCAGAGCAGCGCGGAGAGCAGGTTGGGGCCGAGCACGAAGACCAACGGGCGGCGAGTGTCCTGCACGCCGCGCAGCCAGCCGTTGCCGGCGGCGGCGAGCAGCAGGCCGGGGGCGCCGAGGGCCGCGATCCGCAGCCACTGCGCGGCGGCGTCGGCCACCTCGCCACCACCACCGACGAGGGTACGTGCGAGCGCGCCACCGCCGAACTGCATGCCGACCGCGATCAGCAGACCGACACCGAACGCCAGCCAGGACGACTGGACGCCTTCGGAGACGGCGGCCGCCCGGTCACCCGCGCCGAACCGGCGGGCCGCGCGCCCGGTGGTGCCGTACGCGACCACGGTGCCGACCCAGGCGGTCAGCGTCATGACCGTGCCACCGACGGCGAGCGCGGCGAGCGGCACCCGGCCGAGGTGACCGACCACTGCCGTGTCGACCAGCACGTAGAGCGGCTCGGCGGCGAGCACCACGAGGGCCGGCAGGGCCAGCGCGGCGATCCGGCGCGGCGAGGCGGGTCGGTGGGCGGTGGGGGCGGTCTGACTCATCGCCGCCGATCCTGGCACGACGACAGTAAGGATCGCAATCCCGCCCAGGGCTTACCCGGTCGCCGGGCGGCCGGGTGCGGTCGGGCCGGCCGGGGCGAGTAACTGGGGTCAGAGGCTTTGGAGCTGATGTCGCAGACGAATCACGTCGTGACGTCGCAGACAAAGCGGGTGGTCACGTCGCAGACAACTCAGGCCGTGACGTCGCAGACGAAGCAGGCTGTGACATCCAGGCGAGGCGGGCCGTGACGTCGCAGACAGGGCAGGTCCTGCGATGTCGTAGACGATTCAGCTCCAAAGGCGCACCAAGAGGCGTCGGATCCTCCCCGGCCGTGTCGGCAGAGGGGATCACCACTGGTGCGGTCGGCTCACTGACGGGTGTCCATCGATGTCTGCAGCGCGCGGCGGGCCTGCTCGCGGGCGTCGTCGGTGGTGGTCTCGGGCTTGGGCTTGTTCGGCATGGTGGCGCTCCTCTTCCAGGGCGGGAGCCGCCGGCACGCGGCGGCCCTCACGGGCGATCGTGCTGAGCGCCCCACGGCGGTCCGGGGTTACCGGAGCAGCCGGCTGGGCAACGTGAGCCCGGGTCGGTCGACCCTGGAGGGAGGCGGCACAGGGTGTGGCACCACCGCCCGTGACCTGCACCGCCAGGCGGCGCAGGCCTTCTCCCAAGTTATCGTTCAGGTCCACATACTGCTTACGGTTCCCGCCATCTGGACACGCGACAACCCAGCTCAGCGGGCCAGAAAGTGCCAGCCCAGCCACCACCAGAACCCGAACAGACCGATCCGGCCCACCGGCACCGAGCCGACCTCGTACCGCATCACGTACGCGCAGACCTCGCCCAACGTGGGGATGCGGGACCCCTCCCGGCGGGCCATCCACTCCACCACCGCGAAGAGGACCAGCGCGGTGAGGAACCCGCCGATCGCGATCGCCCGCATCATCGCCGCACCAGCCCCCAGAAGGCGGCCAACCAGGCGAACCAGGCTGCCGACCGGGTCAGATGATCTTCCAGGAGAGGGTCGGCCAGCCGGGAGAAGGTGGGGAAGTCATCGCCGGCAGCCATCACGAAGGTCACGCCCTCGAAGACCCCGAAGACCACCACCGGCACCGCCCACCAGACGGCCCCCGCGCCCAGCTGGCGCGGTGCCGGCCGGCGCGGCACCCGGTTGCTCAGACCGAGCCAGATCAGCACCCCACCCGTGCCGAGGGTGAACAGATTCGCCTCGGTGGAGAAGGACGCGAACCGGCCACCGACGAGCGACAGGCAGACGAGAACGGGAACGGAGACGGCGGGCCGGTCCCAGGCGCGGGGGGCCTCCACGGTGAGGTCGTGCGGCTGCTCCATCCCGCAATTCTTCCCGGTCACACGGAGGGCGGGAAGACCGACACTCCCCGGAGCTGACCCTGATCTTCCGGATCCGATCGACGACGGTCGAAGTTCGGCCTCAGCCGATCAGTGCCGCGTCCAGCTGAGCACGGATCGACTCGACCACCTGCTCGACACTGCCCCGACCGGTGAACCCGGCCGCGAACGTGTGCCCACCACCGCCCAGGGCGACCGCGACCCGACTGACGTCCACCGCGCCCTTGCTGCGCATCGACACCGCCCACTCGGCGGGCCGGGTCTGCTTCACCACGCAGCTCACATCCGCCTCGGCGGTGCACCGCACCGAGTCGATCAACGCCTCCAGCACGTACGGCCGCTGGTCGTGCCGGGCCAGGTCGTCCAGCGTGGCGAAGGTCCAGACCAACCCCCGGCCGGCAGCGGCGGCCGGCTCCAGCCGGGCCCGACCGAGCACCTCGCCGAAGAGGCGAACCGCGCCGAAGGGCCGGGTGTCGAAGACCCGGCGGGAGATGTCACCGGGCGAGATGCCGGTCGCCAGCAACCGGGCAGCCATCTGATGCACCGCCGGCGTGGTCGCCTCGAACCGGAACGAGCCGGTGTCAGTGGTCAGCGCCGTGTAGAGGCACTCGGCGATGGCCGGATCGACCACCACCCCGAGCCGGGCCAGCAGCTGCTCGGCCACGACCGACGTGGCCGCCGCACTCGGATCGACCAGGTTGACCGTGCCGAAACCGGGGTTCGAGGCATGGTGGTCGAGCACCAGCGCCGCACCCGCCGTCGACAACCGCCCGGCCAGGTCGCCGAGGCGCGACACGCTCGCCGCGTCGAAGCAGATCACCAGATCGGGCGCCGGGTCGGCGGCGTCCGCCGGGACCAGCAGATCCAGACCGGGCAGCCCACGGAACGGCTCCGGCACCTCCGGCGGCCCGGGGAAGGTCGCCTGGACGTCGCGTACGCCGAACTGCCGCAGGCCCAGACCGAAGCCGAGCATGCTGCCCAGCGCGTCGCCGTCCGGGTTGACGTGGCAGATCAGCAGCGTACGGCCGGTCGGCGGGAGAGCCCGCAGCAACGCCTCGGCCGCGGCCCAGTCCGCCTCGGCGGGGCCGAGCCCGGTAGCCCCGGCGAGCGGGGCGTCGGCGGTGCTGGTCACCGCGTTTCCCCACCCCGCGGGGAATCCTTGACGTCGGTGGCCTCGTCGGCCTCTTCCGTCTCGTCGACCTCGTCCGTGTCGTCGTCCACCCGGTACGGCTGGGCTTCGCCCGCGTACTTCGCCTGGGCGGCGAGCCGCTGCACCTCGGCATCGGCGTTACGGGCGGCGGCGAGCAGGTCGTCGATGTGCTTGACCTGGTCCTGCACGTCGTCGAGGACGAAGGTGAGGGTCGGCGAGTGGCGCAGCCCGAGCGCCTTGCCGACAGTGCTGCGCAGCATCCCCTTGGCGCTCTCCAGCGCTGCGGCGGTGTCCGCCTGGGCCACCGAGTCACCGAGCACGGTGTAGAAGACCGTCGCGTCGCGCAGGTCAGCGGTAATCCGGGCGTCGGTGATGGTGATCATCCCGAGCCGCGGGTCCTTGATCTGGCTCCGCACCACCGACGCGACCAGCTCACGCACCCGTTCCGCGTGCCGGCGTACCTTGGCCGGATCAGACATCTCGCCACCTCCACGGCGTCCTGCTCCCGGTCGACCCGGCGGCCCGGAGGCCGCCGGCCGACCGGCCAACATCTCGAACACTACCTTCGCGGCCGCGCCGGTCGCCCGGCACAGCCGGCACCATGGTCAGTCGTCGTCCGCCCCGTAGAGCCGGCGACGGACCGACAGCAACTCGACCTCGGGGCGCGCGGCCACCAGGCGCTCACAGGAGTCCAGCACCTCACGGACGTGCGTCGTCTCGGCGGCCACCACGGCCACCGCGAGCTGCGCTCGACCATGCAGGTCCAGCGCGCCCACCTCGGCGGCCGACACCTCGAAACGGCGCAGCGCCGCCACGATCGGCCGTACATATGATCTCTTGGCTTTGAGCGACCTGGAGTCGCCTGGCAGCAGCAGGTCGAAGACCGCGGTTCCGGTGAACATCGCCCCGGACGATACCGCCAACCCGCCCCGCATGATCAAGGGGTTTACGCCGGTCGGCGTAAACCCCTTGATCAGCGTGTCACTGCCGGATCAGGCGCGAACCTTCTCCCGCATCTCGAAGGTCTCGATGACGTCGCCGACCTGGACGTTGTTGTAACCACCCAGGGTCAGACCGCACTCGAAGCCCTCGCGGACCTCGGTGGCGTCGTCCTTGAACCGCTTGAGCGAGGTGATCGTGAGGTTGTCCGCCACGACCGTCCCGTCCCGAAGCAGGCGAGCCTTCGCGTTGCGTCGGATGACGCCCGACCGGACGATGCAACCGGAGATGTTGCCGATCTTGGACGAGCGGAAGACATCGCGGATCTCCGCGGTGCCCAGCTCGGCCTCCTCGTACTCCGGCTTGAGCAGGCCCTTGAGCGCTGCCTCGATCTCCTCGATGGCCTGGTAGATGACGGTGTAGTACCGGATCTCCACGCCCTCGCGGTCGGCCATCTCACGGACCTTGTTCGAGGCCCGCACGTTGAAGCCGATGATCGTGACTGGCTCGGACGAGGCGCTCGCGAGCATGACGTTGCTCTCGGTGATCGCGCCGACGCCCCGGTCGAGGACCTTGAGCTGGACCTCCTCGGGGATGTCGAGGTTGAACAGCGCGTCCTCCAGGGCCTCCACCGAACCGGAGACATCGCCCTTGAGGATGAGGTTGAGCGAGGTCTTCTCGCCCTCCTTGAGCTGCTCCATGAGCGTCTCGAGGGTGGCCCGACCACGGGAGTTGGCGAATGCCGCCGCCCGCCGCCGTGCCTGTCGCTGCTCGGCGATCTGCCGCACCGTGCGGTCGTCCGCCGCGGCGAGGAACGTGTCACCCGCACCGGGCGGCGCGGTCAGACCCAGCACCATGACCGGACGCGCCGGCCCAGCCTCGGAGAGCTGGTTGCCGTTCTCGTCGAGCATGGCCCGGACCCGGCCGTGCGCCCCACCGGCGACGATCGAGTCGCCCGCCCGCAGGGTGCCCTTCTGCACCAGCACCGTCGCCACCGCACCGCGGCCCTTGTCCAGGTGCGCCTCGATGGCCACACCCTGCGCCGGCCCGTCGATCGGAGCGGTCAGCTCCAGCGACGCGTCGGCGGTCAGCAGGACGGCCTCGAGCAGCTCCTCGATGCCGATGCCGGGCTTGGCGGCCACGTTGACGAACATGGTCTCGCCGCCGTACTCCTCGGCGACCAGGCCGTACTCGGTCAGCTGCTGGCGGACCTTGTCCGGGTTGGCCTCCGGCTTGTCGACCTTGTTGACCGCGACCACGATCGGCACGTCGGCCGCCTTGGCGTGGTTCAACGCCTCGATGGTCTGCGGCATCACGCCGTCGTCGGCCGCGACGACCAGGATCACGATGTCCGTCACCTGGGCACCACGGGCACGCATGGCGGTGAACGCCTCGTGACCCGGGGTGTCGATGAAGGTCACCGCGCGGTCCACACCATCGTGCGGAACGTGCACCTGGTAGGCACCGATGTGCTGGGTGATGCCACCCGCCTCACCGGCCACGACGTTCGCCTTGCGGATGGCGTCGAGCAGCTTGGTCTTACCGTGGTCGACGTGACCCATGACGGTCACCACCGGCGCACGGCTGACCAGACGCTCCTCGGCCACCTCCGCGTCGAGGTCGATGTTGAACTGCGCGAGCAGCTCGCGGTCCTCGTCCTCCGGGCTGACGATCTGGATGTCGAAGCCCAGGTGCTCACCCAGCAGCTGCAGGGTGTCGTCAGAACAGGACTGGGTCGCGGTGACCATCTCGCCCAGGTTGAACATCTCCTGGACCAGCGAACCCGGGTTGGCGTTGATCTTGTCGGCGAAGTCCGACAGCGAGGCGCCACGGGAGAGCCGGACGACCTGACCCTGACCCCGGGGAGCACCCGAGCTCATGGTCGGAGCCGACAGGTTGTCGAACTCCTGTCTGCGCTGCTTCTTGGACTTGCGACCGCGCGTCGGCCGGCCACCCGGACGCCCGAAGGCACCCGCGGCACCGCCGCCACGGCCACGACCACCGGCACCCGGACGACCGCCGCCGCCAGCCGGAGCACCCGGACGGAAACCGCCACCGGGAGCACCGCCGCCGCCACCGGGACCGCCACGGTAGCCACCGCCACCGCCGGCACCCGCGCCGCCACCAGGGCCGCCGCGGTAACCGCCACCGCCACCGGCGCCACCGCCGGGACCGCCACGGAAGCCGCCGCCACCGCCACCGGGACGGCCTGCGCCGCCGCCGGGACGACCAGCCCCACCGGGACCGGGGCGACCGGCAGCCGGACGCTGGCTCGGCATGGACGCCGGGCTGGGCCGCGGCGGCATGGAGTTCGGGCTCGGCCGCGGCGGCATGCCCGCCGGGCTGTTGGGCCGAGGGCCACCCGCACCGGCGGCCGGGGGCCGCTGCTGCTGGCCACCCTGGATGCCGAACGGGTTGTTACCGGCACCGCGCGCCGGCGGGCGACCGCCCGGCCGGGCACCCGGACCGGGAGCCGGCGCGCTCGGACGAGCTGCCGGCGAACCGGGACGGGGCGGCATCGCCGCGGGACCCGGCCGAGGGCCGGGACGGTTACCGCTGCCACCGTCCGCCGGGGGCTCCCGGCGAACCGGGTTCTCCCGCTGCTGCTGGCGGGCGGCCTGCGCGGCCTTGACCGCGGCCTCCTGCTCAGCCTTCAGCGCGGCGGCACGCGCCTCCGCGGCCGCCACCTCGATGTCGTGGGCACTCGCCGGCTTGGCGACCGGAGTCGCCGACTGCGGCGCACCGGGCACCGGACCCTTGGGCTTCGGACCGGGTGCCGGCGCGGCCGGCCGCCGAGGCGGCATCGGCTTGGCCGAGACCCGGGGCGCGCCCGGGGTCGGGGTTGGCGTCGGGGTCGGGGCTGAAGCCGGCGTCGACGCGGGCGCCGACGGGGCGGCCGGTGCCGGGGCACCGGCGGACGCGACGAATGCGTTACGCAGCCGCCGGGCGACGGGCGCCTCGACGGTGCTGGACGCGGACTTCACGAACTCGCCCATTTCCTTCAACTTGGCGAGAACGGTCTTACTCTCGACCCCGAGCTCTTTTGCAAGCTCGTGTACGCGGGCCTTGCCTGCCACTGCACTCCTCACTCCGAGGTCGTGCGGGCAGCACCCGCAGCGACCTCACTCGTGCACTTGAAGCCTGGTCATTTCAGGGACTTCATCGTGTGCTCATGTCGGTCGTCCTACCCTGCTAGCGACCCTCGCCCGGTCGGGCTGACCGGACGTAGTGGTTGGCGCATCGACGTGCTCTGCCAGCACACCGTGGTCAAGGACCTCGGTGCTGCGCAGCGCACGCCCGAAGGCGCGGCGCCGCACCGCCAGCGCGAAGCAGGCCGGATCCGGGTGCATGTTCGCTCCCCGACCCGGCAGCCTGCGGAGCGGATCAGGCCGGAGGCTGTGACCAGCCTCGTCCCTGACCGCGACGATCCGCAGCAATTCGCTGGCCGGCGCACGTTGCCGGCAACCCACACAGGTGCGCTCCGGCTGCGCGCGTCGTACCACTGGAGGAAGTCTACCCCTAGCTACCCGAGATCGCGCCGCCCGGCTCCCGCACGTGATCAGTTACCCCACGCGCGGCAGGCGGGGACTGCTCCGCATCGGAGCGGATGTCGATCCGCCAACCGGTCAATCGGGCCGCGAGTCGGGCATTCTGCCCCTCCCGACCGATCGCGAGCGAGAGCTGGAAGTCGGGAACTGTCACCCGGGCGGCCCGACCGGCCAGGTCGACCACCTCGACCCGCAACGCCTTGGCCGGCGACAGCGCGTTGCCGACGAAGGTGGCCGGGTCGTCCGACCAGTCGATAATGTCGATCTTTTCGCCGTGCAGCTCACTCATCACGGCCCGCACCCGCTGACCCATCGGGCCGATACAGGCGCCCTTGGCGTTCACGCCAGGGGTGGTGGAGCGGACGGCGATCTTCGTGCGATGGCCCGCCTCACGGGCGATCGCGCCGATCTCCACGGTGCCGTCGGCGATCTCCGGGACCTCCAGGGCGAACAGCTTCTTGACCAGCGCCGGGTGCGACCGGGACAGGGTGATCTGCGGCCCACGCATGCCCTTGGCGACGTGCACCACGACGCAGCGGACCCGCTCGCCGTGCGCGTACCGCTCACCGGGCACCTGCTCGGACTGCGGCAGCACGCCCTCCAGCTTGCCGAGGTCGACGCTGACGATGCCCTTCTCGGTACGCGTCTCGTGCGCCTGCACCACACCGGTCACCAGGTCACCCTCGCGGCCCACGTACTCACCGAAGTGCACCTCGTCGGTGGCCTCCCGCAACCGCTGCAGGATCACCTGCTTGGCGGTCATGGCGGCGATCCGGCCGAAGTCGTGCGGGGTGTCGTCCCACTCGCGTACCAGGCTGCCGTCGGAGTCCATCTCCTGCGCGTACACCAGGGCGGCGCCCGACTTGCGGTCGATCTCCACCCGGGCGTGCGGTTCGGCCCCGTCGGTGTGCCGGTAGGCGGTCAGCAACGCGGTCTCGATCGCCGCGAGAATCGTGTCGAACGGGATCTCCCGCTCGCGCTCGAGTGCGCGCAGCGCCGCGAGGTCGATGTTCACCTCTCCTCGTCCTCCACATCATCTTCGTCGTCGATGTCGTCTGAATCGTCGATCTCGTCGGAATCGTCCGCGTCGTCGATCTCGTCGTCCGGCTCGCCGAGTTCGGCGAGCCGGGTGAACTCGACCTGCACGCGGCCGGGGCCCAGCTGGGCGTACGCCCAGGCGGCACGGCCGCCGTCGGTCTCCAGGTGCACGCCCTCGTCGTCGGCAGCGACCACCCGGCCGGTCAGCTGACGGTCACCGGCGGGCTGTTCGCCACGCTGGCCGGGCAGCGTGGCCGCGCCCCGGACGGTGACCTTGACCAGTCGGCCCACGTTGCGCCGCCAGTGGCGGGGCAGGGTGAGCGGCCGGTCCACACCGGGCGAGCTGACTTCCAGCTGGTACTCGCCGGAGACGATGTCGCCACCGGTCTCCTCGGCGGCGTCCAGCGCGGCCGAGACCGCGCGGGAGACGTCCGCGACGGCGTCCAGGTCGATCCCGCCGTCGGTGTCCACCAGCACCCGCACCACATGTCGGCGGCCGGCCCGGGAGACCGACAGGTCCTCAAGGTCGTAGCCGGCGTCGTTGACCACCGGTTCGATCACGGCCCGCAGTCGGGTCCGCCGCGCGGCGAGGTCACCGCCGCGGGGACCCGCGGTGTCGCGGGGTCGACCCGTCGGCCTGGTGGCACGGCCACGCTGCGTCATCTCCGCACCTCTCCCTGGTCGACGGGGACCGGAAGTCCCGCCATGCCGGCACGCCACCGGAGTGGACACGCCGGTGGTTGCGCAGAGCGTAACGCGCCTGCCCGGCGGCGGACCGGGCGGCGCACCGACGCCGGTGCCCCCTGGACGGGCACGCATGGTGTTGACTTGGCCGGTGGGGATCGGCAGAACGACACAGCGCGACCAAACATCCGGACATTCCCGGCGAAAGCTCCTGAGCGCCGGGGTGCTGCTGGTGCTCGGTGGCACCGTGACGCCGCTGACCGGCTGTGATCTTTTCGACCGTGACGATGAGCCGACGCCACCGCCCGACCCGCTGCGGCCGATGGTGGACGAGTCACTCGCGCTGGCCGCCGCGTACCGGGCGAGCGCGACAGCGCATCCCGAGCTGGCCGACCGGCTCAACCCGATCGCCGAGACGCACACCGCGCACGCCACCGAGCTGGCCCGGGTGATCGGCGTGACGCTGCCGTCGGCGGCCTCCGCCGCCCCGAGCACCGCCCCGGCGGCCGACCCGAACGGCGCGCGGGCTGCCCTGCGGGCGCTGGAGAAGACCGCCCAGCAGTCCGCCACCGCGGCCTGCGCGGCGGCGCCCGCGGAACGGGCCGCACTGCTCGGGTCGATCGTCGCCGCCCGGGCCACCCACCAGGAGGCACTGAAGTGAGGCAGCCGTCCGCCGGGGAGGCGCTCGCCTCCGCACTGTCCGCCGAGTACGCGGCCATCTACGCCTACGGACGGATCGGCGTCCGGCTCAGCGGAGCGGCGCGGGACGCGGCACGCCAGGCGGAGGCGGCGCACCGCCGCCGACGCGACGCGCTGGTGGTGCAGCTCACCACGGCCGGTGGCGTCGTCCCGCCGGACCGCGCCGGTTACGCGCTGCCGTTCCCCGTCACCGACCGGGCCAGCGCCCTGCGGCTCGCCGCCGAGGTGGAGGAGCGCACCGCCGCGCACTGGCGGGCCGCCCTGGCGTCCACCACCGGCGCCGATCGGGACCAGGCACTGGCCGCCCTGGTCGAGTACGCCGTGCGGGCCACCCGGTGGCGGAAGACGGCCGGGCTGACCCCGCTGACTGTCCCGTTTCCCGGACGACCGACCTGAACCGGTCCGCTCCGGTTGCAGTACGCATACCAGGTATGCATACTCCGTTGCCATGTCCATCCGTCACGGGTTGCTCGCCCTGCTCGAACGCGGCCAGATGTACGGCTACCAGCTGCGCGCCGCGTTCGAGGAGTCGACCGGCTCGACCTGGCCGCTGAACATCGGGCAGGTCTACACCACGCTGTCCCGGCTGGAGCGGGACGGTCTGGTACGCCCGCTGCCGGAGAGCGAGGCCGGGCAGCGCCCGTACGAGATCACCGACGCCGGCCGCGCGGACCTGGCGCTGTGGTTCGCCACCCCGATCAGCCGCACCGACCGACCCCGCGACGAGCTGGCGATCAAGCTGGCGTTGGCGCTGACCACGCCCGGGGTCGACGTCCGCTCGGTGGTGCAGGCCCAGCGCAGCGCGACGATGCGGGCCCTGCAGGAGTTGACCCGGTTGAAGTACGGCAGCAACCGGCCGGAGGACCTCCCCTGGCGCCTCGTACTGGACTCGATGGTGTTCCAGGCCGAGGCCGAGGTGCGCTGGCTGGACCACTGCGAGACCAGTCTGGTCCGGCACCAGCCCAGCGGCCCGGCGCCTCCCGCTCCCCCGCCCGGTGACGCCGACGCGCGGGACGCTGCTCGATGGGCTGGCGAGGAGGCACGACGGTGACCGGGGCACGACGGTGAGCGGGGCGGACGACGCGGTGCTGGAGCTACGCGCCGTCCACCGCACCCACGGCACCGGGCCGGCGGCGGTGCACGCGCTGCGCGGCGTCAGCCTTGTCGTTCGGCCCGGCGAGCTGGTCGCCGTGATGGGGCCCTCCGGCTCCGGCAAGTCGACCCTGCTGGCTCTCGCCGGTGGGTTGGACCGCCCGACCGGCGGCGAGGTCCGGGTCGAGGGGCAACCGCTGGGGGCACTGGACCGCCGCGGGCTGGCCCAGCTGCGTCGCCGCCGGATCGGCTACATCTTCCAGCAGCTCAACCTGCTGGGCAGCCTCAGCGCGCTGGAGAACGTGGCGCTCCCGTTGGAACTCGACGGAACCAGCGGGCGTCGGGCCCGCGCACTGGCCATGACTGCGCTCACCGAGGTGGGCCTGCCCGCGTTGGGCGACCGCTTCCCGGACCAACTCTCCGGCGGGCAGCAGCAGCGGGTGGCGATCGCCCGCGCGCTGGTGGGCGAACGCCGGCTGGTCCTCGCCGACGAGCCCACCGGGGCGTTGGACTCGCAGACCGGTGAGGCGGTGCTGCACCTGCTGCGCCGCCGGATCGACGCGGGTGCCGCCGGAGTGCTGGTCACCCACGAGGCGCGGCACGCCGGCTGGGCCGACCGGGTGGTGTTCCTCCGCGACGGCGTCCTCGTCGACACCACGGCGCCGCTGGGCAGCGTCGAGCAGTTGCTGTCCGGCAGCGAACGGTGACCATCCGCCGCCTGCCACGGGCCCCCGGTCGGGCCGACAGCGCGTCACGGCAGCCGGTCGCGCCGCCCGCCCCGGTCGGCCGACGGCGGTTCGCCGAGCTGACCGGCTCCTGGCGGGCGGCGCTGCGGATCGCCCGGCGGGAGTCACGCCGGTCCCGACGGCGGACCGTCCTGGTGCTCGCGATGATCGCCATGCCGGTCGCGGCGCTGGCCTTCCTGGCCGCCAGTTACGACATGGCCGAGCTGACCCCACAGGAACGCGTCGACCGCCGCCTCGGCGTGGCCGACGCGCAGCTGCAGTGGATCGCCAACGCCCCGGTGGGGCAGGACGAGTGGGGTGAGGGCTGGTACACCCGCGACGGCGAGCTCCCCGCCAAGGTGACCGCGGCCCAGCTGACCGAGCTGCTCGGGCCGGGCAGCCGGGTCACCGAGGTTCGTCAGCGCGTTCCGCTGACACTGCGCGGCCCGCACCGCGACGAGGTCGTGAACGGTCGGGTGCTGGACCTCGCCGATCCGCTAGCCCGTGGGCTGGTGCGGTTCCGGGCCGGCCGGGCGCCGCAGCAGGCCGGTGAGGTCGCTGTCAGTCCGGTGGCGCTGCGCCGGCTGGACCTGCGCCTCGGCCGCGCCGTGGCCGCCGCCGACGGGAGCAGGGCGTACACAGTGGTGGGGGTGGTCGAGTTCCCCGACGACCTCGGGCCGGTGGTGGCGCTGCATCCGGGGGCCGTGCCGTCGACCGGTCCGGAGCCGGACGGTGTCTGGTTGGCGGACGTGCCGGGCACCGTCGACGCGGCGCTGGTGTCCCGGCTCAACGACCGTGGGGTGGTGGTCACCGCGCGACACTGGATTGCCCCGACGACCGGAGCGGACCGGACCTGGTTCGGGTCGATCGTGGGAAGCGACCCCAACGACCTGAGCACCGGCATCCTGATCGCCGGCCTCGGGCTGCTGGAGGTCGTCCTGCTGGTCGGGCCCGCCTTCGCCGTCGGCGTCCGTCGCCGCCGGCGGGATCTGGCGCTGGTCGCGGTGGCGGGTGGGGACGCCGCCCAACTCCGCCGGGTCGTCCTGGCCGACGGTGTGGTGCTGGGCGTGCTGGGGGCCGCTGCCGGCCTGCTGGTCGGCGTCGGCGCGGCGTTCGCCGGTCGCCCGCTGATGGAGCAGTACGTCTTCAGCGCCCGTTTCGGTGGCTACCGCTGCTGGCCGAGCGCGCTGGTCCTGCTCGGTGGTGTCGCGGTGCTGGCCGGGGTGCTCGCCGCGCTGGCGCCGGCCTGGACCGCCGCCCGGCAGGACGTCAGCGCCGGGCTCGCCGGGCGACGCACCCCGGCGAAATCCCAGGGCCGGTGGTTGGTTCTCGGACTGACGCTGGTGGTCGGCGGGGCGGGGCTGGCGGCGTTCGGGGCCACCCAGACGTCCCCGGCGGTGGTTCTCACCGGGCTGATTCTCGGCGAGTTGGGCCTGGTCTGCTGCACGCCCACGCTGCTCGGGGCGCTCGCCGGCCTGGGCCGGGTGTTGCCGCTGGCACCACGGATCGCGCTGCGCGACGCCAGCCGCAACCGGGCCGCCGCGGCACCTGCCATCTGCGCCGTGATGGCCGCCGTCGCCAGCAGCGTCGCCCTCGGCGGATACCTCGCCAGCGACGTCGCCCGCGACGCGCGCGCCTACCGGCCGGCGCTGCCGACCGGCCACGTGATGGTCAACCCGATCGGATCGGCCGGGCAGCCCACGCTGGCCCAGATCACCGACGCGGCCCGCACCCAGTTCGGCGTCGGCGCGGTCGCCCAGGTGCAGACACCGACCTGCGGGGCAGGGCCCACCGGCTACTGCGATGTCACACCAGTGCTTCCGCTCACCCGGGCCTGCCCCTGGCAGCCCGGCGTCCAACTCCCCGCGGCGCAGCGCCAGCAGGCCCGCGCCGACCCCCGCTGCCAGATCCGCGAGGCGGACTACTTCGGCGGCTACGTGGAAACCGGAGTCGACGACGGGACCGCGCTCCCCCTGCTCACCGGCGTGGACCCGGCGACGACCGCCGCCGCCACGGCCGTCCTGCGCGCCGGTGGCGTGGTGGTGACCGACCCGCGCTACCTGCACGACGGACTGGTGACCGTCCGGGTCGGCGACGTGGGGGGCGAGCCAAACCGTCCGATCACGGTCCGCGACCTTCCGGGGTACGCGCTGCCCCGGGCGACCGGCCAGCCCCGTCTGCTGCTCTCCGCCGCCGCCGCCCGGCAACTCGACCTGACCTGGTCTCCGACCGGCTGGGTGATCGGCACCACGACCCCGCCCGACGAGGAGCAACAGGCACGGTTCACCGCCGCCATACGGCCCTTCGGGACGTTCTCGCTGATGGTGGAGTACGGCGGCGCGCCACGCGACGTCTCACCGTTGCTTCTCCTGCTCGCGGCCGCGGCCGGGTTGATCACCGTGGGGGCGGCGGGGATCGCCACCGCGCTCGCCGCCGCCGAGGGGCGCGCCGAGCTGACCACCCTCGCGGCCGTCGGCGCGGCCCCGGCGGTACGCCGGCTGCTGGCGATCTGCCAGGCCGGGGTCATCGCCGGTCTCGGGTCGGTGCTCGGCATCGTGGCCGGCCTCGGCACCGCCGCTATCGTGCTGGTCTCGGTGAACCGGCAGTACGCCACCGACTGGCCGGTGTCCGACCCGTACCCCTTCCTGGTGCCGTGGCCCGCGCTCGGGATCCTGGTGCTGGTGCCGGTGGTGGCGATGCTCGGGGCGGGCCTGTTCACCAGGGCCCGACTGCCGATCGAGCGGCGGCTGGACTGACTGATCCGCCGGCGATCGAAAGGGGACCGCTCAGGGGTGCCGTCGGGGCCGGGCAGCCGGCAGACTGATCGGCGTGTCAGTGCTGGGAAGAGTCACCCGTCGGCTCGGTCATCATCGTTGGTTCGGCGCGGCCGCACGGCTGTTGGTTCCCGCCGATCGGGTGGTCGGTCGCCTCACCCGGGGCCGGGTGGTAGCGCTCGGCCTGATCCCGTCCCTGGTGATCACCACGACCGGCCGCCGCTCCGGCAAGCCGCGCAGCAATCCGCTCGTCTACGTGCCCGACGGCGACGCGTACGTCGTGATCGGCTCCAACTGGGGGCAGACGCACCACCCCGGTTGGGCGATGAACCTGCTCGCCGATCCCGCCGCCGAGGTGGACGTGAAGGGCCGGCGGGTCGCGGTGCGGGCCGAGCGGGCGACCGGCGCCGAACGGGACCGGTTGTGGCAGCTGCTGGTCACCGAGTGGCCCGCGTACCGGACGTACGTGCAGCGGGCCGGCGACCGGGAGATCCACATCTTCCGGCTGGCCCCGACCGGGCGCGGCGCGCCCGACGGTCCGCCGTCGGCTGGCTAGGCTGACGTTCGGTAGCGAAAGGCGGACCCGTGAGTGAACAGGCCAGTGTCGACCGGGGCCTCGACGACCGACGGTGGACGGTCGCGGAGCGGGTCGCCGAGGCCGTCCAGCGGCGGTTCCCGGCCGACGTGCTCGCGATCGCGGTGCACGGGCCACTGGCGCACGGTGACGACGACGGCGGTGGGGACCGCGAGGCGGGCATGCTGGTGGTCACCTACCGACCTGGGACCGGCCCGCCACCGGCGACCCGGCGGGTGGACGGGGTGCTCGTCGACCTGACCGTGGCTGCCGCCGACGACTACCTGGCCCAGGCCCGGGTGCTCACCCCGCTGTGGCCGCTGACCGCCGACCGGTACGTCACCACGCAGGCGTTGCACGATCCGACGGGTTGGTTGCGGACGCTGCGCGACGAACATCTGGGCCGGCTGGCCCGGGCCCGTCCGGCGGAGTTCAGCTCCGCGGCCCGGCAGGCGTGGTACCGGGGCAGCGCGGCGCACTCCCGGGCGGCCCGGCTCGCCGAGTGGTACGAGACCGATCAGGCTCTGCTGATGCTCGGTGAGGCCCGGTTGGCGGCGGCCACGGTGACCGGCCTGCTGAGTCGCACCTACTTCCGTGATCCGGGTGACGCGGTACGCCGCACCGGTCTGGCCGGCGCGGACATGACCGAGGTGGGTGTGGTGCTGGCCCGGCAGGCCGAGGAGCTGGCCGCCCGGGGCCGCGCCGTCGACGGCACCATCGACGAGCTGCTCAGCACCTGACGCGCGTCACAGCCCGCCCGACACACCGATCAGCGCGCCGATCAGATAGGTGGCGCCGGCCGCTGCGGCACCCAGCAGCAGCTGGCGCAGCCCACTGGTCCACCACGGACGGTTGGTGAAGCGGGCCACCACGGCACCGGCGACGAACAACCCCAGCCCGCCGACCGCGAGGGTCAGCCAGAGTTCGGTGGCGCCGAGCAGGTACGGCAACAGCGGAACCAGCGCGCCGATCGAGAAGAACAGGAACGACGAGATCGCCGCGGCCCACGGGCTGGGCTGGTCGTCGGGGTCGACGCCCAACTCCTCGCGGACGTGCACCCGCAGCGCCTCCTCCGGGTCGCGCCGCACCGCCTCGGCGACCTGGGTCGCGAGGTCCCGGGGCAGACCCCGGGCCACCCACGCGTCGGCCAGCTCCCGGGCCTCCGCCTCGGGGTGCCGTTCCAACTCCCGGCGCTCCTTCGCCACCTCGGCGGCGACCTGCTCGTTGGCGGAGCGCACGCTGGTGTACTCGCCGAGCCCCATCGAGATCGCGCCGGCCACCAGGCCGGCGGTGCCGGTGAGCACGATGCTGCGGGGCGACACCCCGCCGCCGCCGACGCCGGCGATCAGGGCGATGTTGGTGACCAGGCCGTCCATCGCGCCGAAGACGGCCGGGCGCAACCAGCCGCCGGAGACGTCCGCGTGGTGCGCCTCACGCAGCGCCGCCGGGGTGTCGGTCACGGCGCCTGCCCTTCGATCGCGACTGCGGGACTCTGCTGCGCTGCGTTCCTCGCGCTCACCGCGCTGGCCCTGTTCGCGACTGCGGGACTCCGCTGCGCTGCGTTCCTCGCGCTCACGGAAGCGTCAGGATCTCGTGGCCGTCGTCGGTCACCACGATGGTGTGCTCGAACTGTGCCGTCCACTTCCGGTCCTTGGTGACCACGGTCCACCCGTCGTCCCACATGTCGTACTGGTAGGTGCCCAGGGTGATCATCGGCTCGATGGTGAACGTCATGCCCGGCTCCATGATGTCCGTGGGACGCGGGCTGTCGTAGTGCGGCACATAGAGGCCGCTGTGGAATGCCTCGCCGATGCCGTGGCCGGTGAAGTCGCGGACCACGCCGTAGCCGAACCGCTTGGCGTACGACTCGATGACCCGGCCCACGACGTTGATCTGGCGGCCCGGGGCGACCGCGCGGATGCCTCGCATCATCGCCTCGTGGGTCCGCTCGACCAGCAGCCGGGCCTCTTCGCTGACCTCTCCGACGCAGAAGGTGGCGTCGGTGTCACCGTGCACCCCACCGATGTACGCGGTCACGTCGACGTTGATGATGTCGCCGTCCTGCAGGACCGTGGAGTCCGGAATGCCGTGGCAGATGACCTCGTTCAGGCTGGTGCAGCAGGACTTCGGGAAGCCCTTGTAGCCCAACGTCGACGGGTACGCGCCGTGGTCGCAGAGGAACTCGTGCACCACCTTGTCGATCTCGTCGGTGGTCACACCGGGCTTGCAGTGCTCGCCGGCGAGCTGGGTGGCCTGGGCGGCGAGCCGGCTGGCGACCCGCATCTTCTCGATGGTCTCCGGCGTCTGCACGTGCGAGCCACGCCACTGTTGCGGGCGCGTCTTGCCCACGTACTCCGGTCGGGCGATCTGGGACGGCACCGGTCGCATCGGGGAGAGCGTGCCTGGTGTCAGCGGCGGGCGGACGGTCATGTCGCAAGCCTATCGCCGGGACCGCCGGTGAGCCGCGCCACGGCCGCCCGGTGGGGGTTGTTGCCCTGTCTGGACGGCTGTGTCAAGGTGTCTGCGTGGATCAAGGGGAAGCACCGCCTGTCTTCTCCGCCAGCGCCGAACTCGACGATGGCCACCTCTACGTGGTGGTAGCCGGTGAGGTCGACATGGCGACCGCGGACACGATGCTCCAGACAGCCCTGCGCGAGCCCGCCGGGAAGATCACTCTCGACCTGAGCGCTGTCACCTTCTTCGACTCGGCCGCCATCCACGCCCTGGTCCGGCTCGCCCAGCAGGTTCCGGGCGCGCTCACCGTTCGTCCGTCCCGGCAGGTCCGTCGCGTGCTGGAGATCTCCGGCCTCGGCGAGCAGAGCTGGCTCGACCCGGCCTAGGGTCGGCGTCACAGTCTCCCGCCGGCCCACTGTGCCCGGCCGCCGCCGGGCGCGCGGTCAGTCCTGCAGCTGCCGGCGCAGCGTCACCTCGGTGCCCTCATCGGTACGCTGCACCGACAGGTCGCCGAGCGCTCTGATCAGGGCAAGGCCGCGGCCCCGGAAGCCGGAGCCGGTCGACTCCCGCCACTGCCCGCTGTCGCGCACCGTGGCCGTCACCGTCCGACCCTCGATGGCCACCTCCACACTGATCATGGCCTCGGCGGGGTGGATCGGGTGCTCGATGGCGTTGGCGGCGGCCTCGGACACGGCGACGGTCAGGTCGAACAGGTCGGTCTCGCCGACGGAGTGCGCGACCAGGAAGTCCTCCAACCGCTTGCGCAGCACGCTGAGCCGGGTCGGGTCCGCCGGCAGCCGCAGTGCGAAACGGTTCAGCTCCGCCGCCTCCAGGGCGAGGACGGCGACGTCGTCGCGGCGCGGCCGCCCGGTGACCCGCTCGACCACCGCGTCGATCAGGTCCACCACGTGCTCACTCGGGGCGGCCGCGTCGACGCGGAGCTGGGCCAGTGAGGCGTCGATGCCGATCTGACGGTCCTCGATCAGCCCGTCGGTGTAGAGCAGCAGCCGACTGCCGGCCGGCAACTCGGCCTCGACCGACTCGTACGTGGCACCGGGAAGGGCGCCGACCGGTGGACCGAGCGCCCGGTCGTGCAGGAACGCCACATCGCCTCCGGTAATCAGCAGTGGGGACGGATGACCGGCGCTCGCGTACCGCAGTCGACCGGTGCGGGGGTTGAACATCAGACAGACCACCGTCGCGAAGGATCGGCCCTCGGTGGAGCCGACCAGCCGGTTGAGCCGGGTCAGCGACTCACCCGGATCGAAGCCCTCCAGCACGTACGCCCGCAGCGCGTTACGCAGCTGGCCCATCGCCGCGGCGGCCGGAACGCCCTTACCGACCACGTCCCCGATGACCAGCACCAGTTCGTCGCCGTTCAACGCGACAGCGTCGTACCAGTCGCCGCCGACCTCGACGTCGGCGCTGCCGGGCAGGTAGCGGCTGGCCACGACCGCGCCGGGCAGTTGGGGCAGCGATCGGGGCAGCAGGCTGTGCTGCAGGGTGGTGGCGATCCGGTGTTCGGCTTCGTAGAGCTGGGCGTTCTCCAGTCGCACCCCGACGAGCCGGGCCAGCTGGGTCAGCGCCGCGTCGTCGGCCTGCGCCTCATCGCCGTCCGCCCGCCAGACCTGCAGCTCACCGAGCTTCCTTCCGGCGGTGCCGGTCAGCTCGGCCACGAAGGACGGGTCGGCGGCGGTGATGCCGCCGCCGTCCGCCTCGAAACGGGCCTCGGCCGCGGTGACCACCACCCGGGCGGCCTCGGCGAGGCTCAACGCGTGCCGGGCGGCGACCTGGAGCACGTCGGCGGTGGATCGGGCGGTGTTCACCGCCACCGCCGCGTCGGCCAACGCCCGGAGCCGGCGGATGATCTGCCCGCGCAGCTGGCCCAGTTCCACGTTGGCCCGCACCCGGGCGATCAGCTCCTGGGCGGAGAACGGCTTGGTGAGGTAGTCGTCGGCGCCGACGGCGAGGCCGGCGACGGCCTCCGCGGAGCCGGCTCGGGCGGAGAGCAGCACGATCGGCACATACCGGGTACGCGGGTCCGCGCGCAGCGCGCTCACCAGCCCGAACCCGTCCAGCCGAGGCATCATCACGTCGGTGAGCACCAGGTCGAACCCGCCCTCGCGGGCCATCGGCAGGGCGTCGAGCCCGTCGTTGGCGGTGACCACCTCCCAGGTCGGGGAGAGCAGCCGGCTGACGTGCTCCTGAAGGTCGGCGTTGTCGTCGACGACCAGGATCCGGCCGGCCGGCAGGGCCGTCGCCGGCTGACGGTCGACCTCGGGTGCCGGCGCGACACCGGCCCACAGCGCGGTCTCCGCCACGAAGAGTCGGGCCTGCTCGGGCTCACCGACGGGCAGCGGGTCGAACGCCACCACCCGCTCCGCCGGCAGGTGCGCCGAGCCGAACGGAACGGTCACCGTGAAGGTGCTGCCCACGTCGACCTGACTGGTCAGTCCGACCTCACCGCCGTGCATCTCGACCAGCTCCCGGACCAGCGCGAGGCCGATGCCGGTGCCCTCGTGGGTGCGTGCCCGCACCCCCGGCACCCGGTGGAACCGTTCGAAGACGTGCGGCAGCTCCTCCGGCACGATGCCGATGCCGGTGTCCGTCACCTCCAGCCGGGCCGCGCCCTGCACGGCCCGGATCCGCACCCGGATCTCGCCGTCGAAGGTGAACTTGACAGCGTTCGACACCAGGTTGAGGACGATCTTCTCCCACATGTCCCGGTCGACGAAGACCGCAGTGGGCAGCGGCGGACAGTCCACCACCAGTCGCAACCCGGCCCGGTCGGTGGCCGAGCGGAAGGTGCTGGCCAGCCTGGCGGTGTAACCGGCGAGATCGGTGGGCTGGTAGCGGGCGGCGAGCCGACCCGACTCCAGCCGGGAGAAGTCCAGCACGGTGTTGACCAGCTTGAGCAGGCGCAGCGCGTTGCGGTGCATCATGGTGAGCCGGTCGGTCTCGGCAGCGGGCAGCTCCGGGTCGGCCAGCATGTCCTCCAGCGGGCCGAGCACCAGGGTCAGTGGGGTGCGGAACTCATGGCTGACGTTGGCGAAGAAGTTGGTCTTCGCCCGGTCCAACGCGGCCAGCTCGGCTGCCCGGGCCCGCTCCTCCTCGTACGCCCGCTGGGTGCCGAGCGCCTTGGAGATCTGGGCGGCGACCAGGCCGAAGAAGTTGCGGTAGTCGTCGCTGAGCGGCAGCTGGCGGGCCACACCGACGATCAGCGCGCCGACCGTCTGGTTGGTCGCCGTGAGCGGCAGCACGAGGGCTTGGTCGGCGGCGTCGACCGGCGACGCGTCGAGCAGACCGGCCACCTCGACAGTGGCGGGCGAACCATCGGCGATCAACCGGGTCAGCACCTGGGTGACATCAGCGGCGGGCGGGGTGGTGCCGGTGCTGCCGGCCAGGATGACCTGGTCGCTCTCGTCAACCAGATAGATCAGGGCGAACGGCACGTCGGCCCGGTACCGGCCGAGCACCCCGGCGGCGGTCCGGCCCAGCTCCACGGCGCTGCCGATGTCGCTCAGCTCGGCACCCAGCTCGGAGAGCGCCCGCAGCCGGCGCTCACCGAGCACCCGCCCGGTGGTCTCGCTGACGATGCAGTAGACGCCGCTGACCGAACCGTCGTCACCCCGGATCGGGTCGTACGAGACGTTGAAGTACGTCTGCTCGACGAAGCCGTGCCGGTCCAGCAGAAAGGGATGGTCCTCGCCCCGGTAGGAGCGCCCGGTGCGCCGTACCCCGTCGAGCAGCGGACCGAGCACCGCCCACGTCTCCGACCAGTACGCGCGGGCCGGCTGGCCGATCACGTCCGGATGCTTGGCGCCGATGGTCGGCCGGTACGCGTCGTTGTAGAAGGCCAACTGCTCGTCGCCCCAGAACATCACGATCGGGGAACTGGAGGCGAGCATCATCCCGACCGCGGTGGTGAGCGCCGGGGGCCACTGACCGGGGTCACCCAGCGGGCCGGAGGACCAGTCGAAGCGGGCCAACCGGTCGCCCATCTCGCCACCGGCCGAGAAGGCGGCAGCCAGCATCGGGGAGATCTCGTGACCGGACACGCCGGGATGCCCGATGTCCGCGCCCCCCTGGGCCGAGCTCATGCAGCCTCCCGCTCCGGCCGTACCCCTCAGCCGTTGATCTTCACCCCGCCGTGCTCCGACTTGTACCCAAGCGAACCGGCAACGTAACGCATCACGGGCGCGCGACGCTGGTTAGCTACGCCTGAACCGTCGGGCACCGGACAGTACGGACGACCACGGCGTCGAACGGCGGTGATCCCAGTGCGCTGACGGGTCAGAAGACGGGCAGGCCGTCGATGCTCGCCGCGTTCTTGGTGGCCCGGTAGACGACCAGGTCGTCGGTGCTGCGGCGGGAGTGTGAGGTGAGCAACAGATCACGTTCGGCCCGGAAGTCCATCAGTGGCACCGCGTACCCGCAGGAGTCACTGACCCGCTCCACCTCGACACTGATGACAGCCCGGACGGCGTGCACGTCCGGCGGTGCCGGAAACTCGGCGAGCCGATCGGCGAACCCGTCCTCGGTCACCGCGACGCTGCTGCCCCGACCGTGCAACCGGACGATCTTCGGCGGGCCGTCGAAGGCACAGAACATCAGCGTGATCCGGCCGTTGTCCCGCAGGTGGGCGATGGTCTCCGCGCCGCTGCCGTGATAGTCGAGGTAGGCCACCCGGTGCGGGCCGAGGATCACGAACGTGCCCCGCATGCCCTTCGGCGACACGTTGACGTGCCCCTCGGCACCGGACGGCGCGGTGGCCACGAAGAAGAGCGGCTGGGCCGCGATGAACTCACGCAGACGACCGTCGATCTCCGGGTAGACCTTGCCCATCCGTCGATCCTCCCATCCGCGCCATCGGCCGGCGGGGGCGATCTCAGTCACACCCGCTGGTCAGCCGCCCGCACCAACGCCGTGATCGGACGGGGATCCCGCTCGTTCTCCGGATGCCACTGCACCCCGAGCACGAACGGCCGGGCCGGATCCTCCACCGCCTCGACCACCCCGTCCCCCGCCCACCCGGTCACCGTGAGCCGGCCCGGATCGGCCACTGCCTGGTGGTGGTACGAGTTGACCTGGTCGACCCCCGCCAGCACCGACGCGGCCAGGCTCCCCGGCGCGAACCGCACCGGGTGCGCCCCGTACACGCCGGGCGCCGGACGGTGCGCCTCGTGACCCACCACGTCGGGCAGGTGCTGGTGCAGGGCGCCACCATACGCGACCGCGAGCAACTGCATCCCCCGGCACACGCCCAGCACCGGCAGCCCGGCGGCGAGCGCGGCGGCCAACACCGTCAGCTCGCCGGCGTCCCGGTCCGGCCGGTCCTCGGTACGCGGGTCGGTCGGCTGGCCGTACCGCCCCGGGCCGACGTCCGCGCCACCGGCCAGCAACAACCCGTCCAGGACACCCACCACGTCCGCGTCCACGTCGTCGGGCGGCAGCACCACCGCCCGGCCACCAGCGGCCGTCACCGCCCGGGTGTACGCCTCCGGCACCAGCACCGCCCGCACACCCCGCCAGACAGCCCAGTCGGCCGGCTCGACGTACGCGCTGACCCCGATCAGCGGCCTCCGCTGAGTTGGCACCGTTCGCGACTGCGGGGCTCGCACACCCGCGCTCCTCACAGGGGGGTCACGTAGGCGCCGGTGATGCCACCGTCGACCACGAACTGCGCGGCGGTCATGAACGAGGCGTCGTCACTGGCCAGGAACGCCACCGCGGCGGCGATCTCCTCCGGTTGCCCGAAGCGGCCCATCGGCACGTGCACCAGCCGGCGGGCGGCCCGTTCCGGGTCGGCGGCGAAGAGCTCCAGCAGCAACGGGGTGGCGACCGGGCCGGGGCAGAGCGCGTTCACCCGGATGCCCTCCCGGGCGAACTGGACCCCCAGCTCCCGGGTCATCGCCAGCACCCCGCCCTTGCTGGCGGTGTACGCGATCTGCGACGTCGCCGCGCCCATCAACGCCACGAACGACGCGGTGTTGATGATCGAGCCCTTGCCCTGCCGCCGCATGTGCGGAATGGCGTACTTGCAGCACAGGTAGACGCTCGTGGTGTTGACCCGCAGCACCCGCTCCCAGGCGTCCAGGCCGGTGTCCAGGATGGAGTCGTCGTCCGGCGGTGAGATGCCGGCGTTGTTGAACGCGATGTCCACCCGGCCGTGCCGGTCGGCCACCCCGTCGAACAGGTCGCGTACCGCCGACTCGTCGGCCACGTCGGTGGCCACGAACTCGCCGCCGCACTCCTGCGCGGCCTTCGCGCCGGCGTCCGTATCGATGTCCACGCAGACCACCCGGGCCCCCTCGGCGGCGAACCGTCGCACGGTGGCCAACCCGATGCCGCTGCCCGCTCCGGTGACCACTGCCACCTGGTCCTGCAACCGACCCTGCACTGGCCTCACTCCTCTGTCGCGATGAAGACGTTCTTGACGTCGGTGAAGGAGTGCAGCGCGTCCGGGCCCAGCTCACGGCCGAGCCCGGACCGCTTCATCCCGCCGAACGGGGTCCAGTAGCGCACCGAGGAGTGCGAATTGACGCTGAGGTTGCCCGAGTCGACGGCACGGGCCAGGCGCAGGGCCCGACCGACGTCCCGGGTCCAGATCGAGCCGGAGAGGCCGTACTCGGTGTCGTTGGCGAGCCGGATCGCGTCCGCCTCGTCGTCGAACGGCAGCACCGAGACCACCGGGCCGAAGATCTCCTCCCGCCAGTGCCGGTCGGCTGGCGAGTCGGCCAGCAGCACCGTGGGCGCGTGCCAGAAACCGCCGCCGTCGGGGCAGGAGCCGGTGAAGGCGACTGTCGCACCGGTGAGGTAACCGGCGACCCGGTCCCGCTGGGCGGCGGAGATCAGCGGGCCCATCTCGGCGGTGTCGCGGGACGGGTCCTCGACGCGTACCGCGCGTACCGCTGGTTCGAGCAGTTCCAGGAACCGGTCGTACACCGGACGTTGGACCAGGATCCGCGACCGTGCGCAGCAGTCCTGGCCGGCGTTGTCGAAGACCGCGCCCGGCGCGGTGGCGGCGGCGCGTTCCAGGTCGGCGTCGGCGAACACGATGTTCGCGCTCTTGCCGCCCAACTCCAGGGTGAGTCGCTTCACCTGGGCGGCGCAGCCGGCCATGATCCGGGTGCCGACCTCGGTGGAGCCGGTGAAGCAGATCTTGCGGACCGCCGGGTGGCTGACGAACCGTTCCCCCACCACGTCACCGGCTCCCGGGATCACTGTGAAGACGTCGTCGGGCAGGCCCGCCTCACGGGCCAGCTCGGCCAGGCGCAGCGCGGTGAGCGGGGTCAACTCGGCGGGTTTGAGCACCACTGTGTTGCCGGCGGCGAGCGCCGGGGCGAACCCCCAGGCGGCGATCGGCATGGGGAAGTTCCAGGGCACGATCACGCCGACCACACCGAGTGGCTCGTGGAAGGTGACGTCCAGCCCACCGGGCACGGGGATCTGCCGGCCGGTCAGCCGCTCCGGGGCTCCGGCGTAGTAGTCGAGCACGTCACGGACGTTGCCGGCCTCCCAGCGGGCGTTGCCGATGGTGTGCCCGGAGTTGCGCACCTCCAGCCCGGCCAGCTCGTCCACGTGCGCGTCCACAACGGCGGCGAACCGCCGCAGCAACCGCGCCCGGTCCCCCGGCCCGACGCCCCGCCACGCCTCGAACGCGGCCGCCGCCCGCGAGATCGCGGCGTCGACGTCCCCCACCAAGGCCCCAGGAACCTCCCGAAACCCCTGCCCCGAGGCCGGGTCAACAACAACTGTCACGCCCCACCCACCCCTCCCCTACGCGATCTTGCAGTTTCTGCCCGGGCAAAAGCCTTATCTGTACGCAGACCGGCGACACAAAGTGCAAGATCGCGGCGGGTTTCGGGGGGTCAGAGGCGTTCGAAGCCACGGGTCAGCTCCCAGTCCGTCACCGCGGCGTCGAAGGCCGCCAGCTCGACCCTCGCCTGGTTGGCGTAGTGGGCCACGACCTCGTCGCCGAACGCCTCGCGGGCCACCGTCGAGCCCTCCCACAGGGCCAGGGCGTCGCGCAACGTGGTGGGGACACGCTCCGCCTCCGGGTCGTCGTACGCGTTGCCGGCGCACTCCTGCCCCAACTCCAACTCACCGTCGATGCCGTGCAACGCGCCGGCGACCAGCCCGGCGATCGCCAGGTACGGGTTGACGTCGGCGCCGGGCACCCGGTTCTCCACCCGCATGCCCTGCCCGTGCCCGACCACCCGCAACGCGCAGGTGCGGTTGTCGACGCCCCAGCGCAGCGCCGTCGGGGCGAACGAGCCCGGCTGGTACCGCTTGTAGGAGTTGATGTTCGGGGCGAAGAGCAGGCTGAACTCCCGCATGGTGGCCAACAGCCCGGCGAGCACCCGCTGCCCGGTCTCGCTCAGGTGCGCCGGCCCGTCGCCGAGCATCGCCGACGAACCCGACGAGTCCCGCAGCGAGAAGTGGATGTGGCAGGAGTTGCCCTCCCGCTCGTTCGGCTTGGCCATGAAGGTGATCGCCATGCCCTCCTGGGCGGCGATCTCCTTGGCCCCGTTCTTGTAGATGACGTGGTGGTCGGCGCAGGCCACCGCCTCGTCGTACCGGAAGGCGATCTCGTGCTGGCCGAGGTTGCACTCGCCCTTGGCGCTCTCCGGGGTGAGCCCGGCGCCGGCCATCTCGGTGCGGATGCGGCGCAGCAGCGGCTCCACCCGGGCGGTGCCGAGCAGGGAGTAGTCCACGTTGTACTGGTTCGCCGGGGTCAGGTCCCGGTAGCCGCGCCGCCAGGCGTCCTCGTACGAGTCGCGGAACAGCACGAACTCCAGCTCGGTGCCGGCGTACGCGGTCAGCCCGTGCTCGGCCAGCCGGTCCAGTTGCCGGCGCAGGATCTGCCGGGGCGAGGCAACCACGTCACCCGAGCCGTCCAGCCAGGTCAGGTCGGCCAGCAGCAGGGCGGAGCCGGGCTGCCAGGGCACCCGGCGCAGGGTCGCGAAGTCGGGCACCATCGCAAAGTCGCCGTAGCCGCGGTCCCAGCTCGACATCGCGTACCCGTCGACGGTGTTCATGTCCACGTCGACGGCGAGCAGGTAGTTGCACCCCTCGCTGCCGTGCTCGGCGACCTGATCGAGGAAGAACGGCGCGTGAAACCGTTTCCCCTGGAGGCGACCCTGCATGTCGACGAGGGCCAGCACCACGGTGTCGATCTCACCCTCGGCGACGGCGACCCGCAGTTGTTCCAGCGTGAGCGGTGCTTTCCTCATTCGCGGGCCTCCATCACCAAGGTCTACTGGCAAACCGGATCACCGTCAATGCCCCGTGCCGCCTGGGAACGAAACCGCGAGTTCGTCCGCGTCGTCCGATCGTTCGTCGCCGCGCCCGGGCTTGGTGCGATGCACATCCGGGCAGACCGGGAGCCGTCGGTCGCCGCCGAGGTGACACGGCGAGGCCGGTGTCCGAACTCCGAACGCCGGCCCCACCCTCACGTCACTTCACAGTCCCCATCGACACCACGATGTCCTCCTTGCCGGTGTACGACCAGAACACCGGCTCGGCCGAGTAGCTCAGTTTCGCCTCGGCCCACAGAGGGCTCGACGAAACCACGAACCAGTCGTGGCTGCGGGACAGCAGATAGACGCCCCACCCGGGTTCGACCGCCAGTTCGTGCAGCCCCGTCAGACGGCGCGTCTGCTCGGGATGCGCCCTGCGCAGCGACAGGCCGCGCAGCACGAACGGCGTGCACAGGTACGTCACGTCCTGGAACAGCACCTCAAGCCGGTACTCGTGGGTGGAGCTGGCATCTGCCTGGAGCCACAGCTGGGTGTGCGTCCGACTGACGTGCGTGATCTGGAACAGCCGGTCCGGCGCCTCAAGCTCAGCGGTGATTTCGTTGCGGATCATGCGCTCACATCCCTTGAACTCTCGCCCGCCGGAAGTTGGACGAGTTCAGAGCCGCTCCTCGACGGTCACCGATCACTCACGACGTTCGTCGACAGTGCGGACCGGGCCGGTGAACCACTTGCGGGCCGAGGCGTACCACCAGACGGCGACGACCAGCAGCACCCCGCCCACGGCCAACGGCGCGTAGTTCACCGCCGACCAGGTGAACCCGTCGTTGCCGGGCACCCCGGCGGGCACGATCGGCAGCACGAAGTACACGGCGATGATCGCGATCTCGATCACCGCGATCCAGCCGAGCAGCTTGTACCTGCGGCCCAGCGTCCACGGCCCGGGGACGAACCGGTCGCCCATCCGCAGCCGCAGCGCGATCGGGATGAGGAACGACAGGTAGAGCCCGAGCACCGCGACGGAGACCACCGCGTAGAAGGCGATCGGGATGCCGGCGGAGCTCTCGTAGAGCGCCGGCAGGGTCAGCACCAGACCGGCCAGCGTGGCGCCGATGATGGCGTTGACCGGGGTGCCGTTGCGGTCGACGGTCGACCAGAGCCGCCATCCGGGCACCGCCCGGTCCCGACTGAACGCGTATGCCATGCGGCTCATCGAGGTCACGCAGCTCATGCCGCAGAAGAACTGGCCGATGGTGGAGATGATGATGACGATCTTGAAGAAGACCGGGGTCAACGCGGACTCGAAGATGGCGCCGGAGAAGCCGCCCGCGGCGTTGACCGCCTCGACGTCGGTGGCCGCGAAGAGGAACGCCAGCAGCAGGATCCAGCCACCGACCGCCGAGTAGAAGATCGACTGCCAGAGGCCACGGGCTGCGGCCTGCGAGGCGCCCCGGGTCTCCTCGGAGACGTGCGCGCAGGCGTCGAAGCCGGTGATCGTGTACTGGGTGAGCAGGAAACCCAGCGGCAGCACGTAGAACCAGAACGTCAGCCCGCCGATGTCGCCGTCACCGAAGCCGGAGTTGTTGAACCGCTCGGTGAACACGAACTGGAAGCTCTGGTGGTTGTCGGGAACGAAGACCAGGATGGCCACCACGACGGCCGCGCCGGCCACGTGCCACCAGACCGAGACGTTCTGGAGTACGTCGATGATCCGGTGCCCGAAGATGTTGATCAGCCCGTGCAGCACCAGGATGATCACGAAGAGCATGAACGCCTGCCGCAGCGTCCCGGCCCAGCCGTCGAAGAGCGCCGACAGGGTGAGGTTGAGAAACGTCGCGCAGCCGTAGTCGACCGAGGCGGTGACCGCCACCAGACCGATCAGGTTCAGCCAGCCGGTGAACCAGCCGTGTACGGGACGACCCATCGTGGCCGCCCACCAGTAGATCCCGCCCGCTGTCGGGTACGCCGACACCAGTTCCGCCATGCAGAAGCCGATGATCAGGATGAACAGCGAGATCAGCGGCCAGCCCCAGGAGATGGCGACCGGCCCGCCGTTGTTCCACGCCTGACCGAAGGTGGTGAAGCAACCGGCCAGGATCGAGATGATCGAGAAGGAGATGGCGAAGTTGGAGAAGCCACTCCACTTGCGGCGTAGTTCCTGTTTGTAGCCGAGTTCAGCGAGCCGTCGGGCGTCGTCGTCCATCGGTTGCTCGGCGGTCGGCACGGGCGTCGTGGCCACTGCACACCTCCCTGAGGTGGTTCCGCGTGCGAGTGGGCAAAGTGTCGACCCGGCCGATCAAGGCGGTCAATACGTAGTCGGTGGGAATCTCACTCCCGGTGGGCTAATTGCGTTGCCGTCCAGCCACCCCGGCCCGCATCCTGGACCAGTGACCAGGCCCGATCAGGGCCCCACCCCGGGCGCTCGGACCGCCCGACACCGGTGGCGCGGGGCACGCCTCTCTCTCACGCACGGGCACGTCGCCCGTACCCAAAAGTGCCCCGCGCCCCCAACCCCCGGGTTGGGGGGCAGGTCAGGTCAGGAGGAGGCCGGCCACCCAGAGGGCGGCTATGAGCAGGCCGGCCAGGAACTCCACAAGGATCGACAGGCCGGCGGCCTTGAGGGCCTGCACGGTGGACGGCCAGGCGAGCTGGTTGCTGCCCAGCCGCAGCCGCTCCGCCGCCCACACCCCCGCCACGAAGCCGAGCACCAACCCGACGAACGGCACCACGAAGAACCCGATGATGCCGAGCACCCCGCCGGCGAGCAGCGTGGACGTCGGCACACCGGTGCGCTTCAAGTTCCGGCCAGGCCACGCGTACTTGATCACGGCGCCGGTCGCGGCGACCAGTGTGGCGGCGGCGAACACCGCCCAGCCACCCAGCCCGGCACCGCCGAACACGGCCCAGACCAGCACGCCACCCCAGCACAGCGGCAGCGCCGGCAGACCGGGCACCACCACGCCGGCCAACCCGGCCAGGATGGCCAGCCCGGCCACCACGGTCACCACCGTCTGCGAGTCCGTCAGGTCCACGCCGCCACCCTCCGTCGCCGCCGACCAGACCGCAACGGTCCCCCGCTCACGGCAGTGCTCCCTCGCCACGCAGCCGGGCGGTGATCGCGTCAGCCGGGGCCGGGGCACCGAAGAAGCGGCCCTGCCCGGTGTCGCAGCGCAGCGCCCGCAGCCGTTCCGCCTGCACGCCGGTCTCCACCGCCTCGGCCGTGACCCACAGCTCCAGGGCGTGCGCCAACCGGACCAACGCGTCGACGATCCGTTCGTCGCGGTGGTCGGCGGCCTCGTCGGTCCCGTCCGCGCGGATGCCCTCGACGAACGGGCCGGCGAGCTTCAGGCAGTGGATCGGCAACCGGCGCAGGTACGCCAGGTTGGAGTAACCGGTGCCGAAGTCGTCCACTGCCAGCCGGACACCGAGCGCGGCGAGCCGGTGCAGGCTGCGCAGCGGCTCTCCGGCGCTGCCCATCACGGCGCTCTCGGTCAACTCCAGCTGGAGCAGCTCGGCGGGCAGCCCACTGGTCCGCAACGCGTCGGCCACAGTGTCCACGATGGCGGGTTCGTCGGCCTGCCGCGCGGCGAGGTTGACGCTGACCACCAGCCGGGCGTCCGGGAACTCCCGCCACCACCGCTCGGCGTCCGCGCAGGCCCGCCGCAGCACCCACTCGCCGAGCCGGACGATCAGGCCGGTCTCCTCGGCCAGCCCGATGAACCGGTCCGGCCCGATCAGGCCCAGCTCCGGGTGCTCCCAACGGACCAGCGCCTCCACCGCGAGCATGCTGCCCTCCAGCAGCGACACGATCGGCTGGTAGTGCAACACGAACTCGCCCCGGTCGAGTGCGGCGGGCAACCCGGCGACCAGCGCCGACCGGGCGATGTCCCGGGCGCCGCGCTCGGGGTCGTAGACCGCCCACCGGCCCCGGCCCGCCGCCTTGGCCCAGTAGAGCGTGGTGTCCGCGGCCTTCATCAGCTCCGACGCGGTGGTTTCCGAGGCGGGGCACTGCACGATGCCCACACTGGCCGAGACGGCCAACTGGTGCTCACCGACGTGGACCGGGGCCGCGACGGCGGCCAGCGCGGCCTCGGCGACGGCGACCGGGTCGTCGGCGTCGTCGCCGCCCGCGACGAGGATCACGAACTCGTCGCCCCCCATCCGGGCAACCAGGTGACCGTGGTCGGCCACGCACGCGGCCAGCCTGCGACCGATCATCACCAGCAGCCGGTCACCGAGGTCGTGACCGAGGCTGTCGTTGATCGCCTTGAAGCCGTCCAGGTCGAGGAAGCACACCCCGACCCGCTGCCCGACACCCGCGGTGTCCAGCACCCGTCCCAACGTCTCGAAGAACAACGTCCGGTTGGGCAGCCCGGTCAGCGGGTCGTGCAGCGCCTGGAAACGCAGGCGCTGCTGGAGTTGGTACCGCTCGGTGATGTCCTCCATCATCGCGACGGTGAATCGTGGCCGTCCCTCGTGTCGGATCAGTGAGACGGCCAGATCCGTCCAGACCACGCTGCCGTCCTTGCGGTAGTAGCGCTTCTCCACCCGGACCGCGTCGTGCTTGCCCTCGATCAGTTCCTGGTAGAGCTCCCACATCCCGGCGGCGTCGTCGGCGTGGAACAGCCCCGCCACGTTGATCTCGCGCAACTCCTCGATCGAGTAGCCGAGCATGTCGGCGAACGCCTGGTTGACGTCGATGATCCGGCCGTCCACGCCGGCGATGCCGATCCCGATCGCGGCTCCGGTGAACACCGCCCGGAACCGCGCCTCACTGGCGCGCAGCGCCTGCTCCACCTCGTCACGCGCCTGCCACGCCGACCGGGCGATGCGCTCCTGCTGGCTGAAGGTGCGGTCGCGCAGCGCGCGGGCGAACCCGGCGGCCAGGCCGCCCTGCATCGCGGCGATCCGGTCGGCGAGGTCGGCCGGCCGGTCACCGTCGCTGAGAACCCGCCGCCCGAAGGTCGCGCCGAGCGCGTGCAGCGTCCACTCCAGCGCCTGCGGCTCGGTGAGGTGCGCCTCCACCAGGGCCCGCCCGACCTCCTCGGCGGGGCCGACGCTGAACGGCTCCGCCCGTATCGCCTGGGCCAGCCGGACCGTGTGCGCCAGCAGCAGCCGCTCGGTCTCGGCCAGGCTCAGTGGCACGAAACCGAGACGGCGCACCGCGCGGGCCCAGTCGGCGGCGTACCCCACGGCATCGGCCCAGCCGGCAACGACCCCGGCGGGGTCCCGGCCGGCGTCGACCCCGGCGGGGTCCGGGACGGCGGCCACGGGGTCAGCCGGCGGGCTGGTCGTACCGGGCGACGCCTCCGAAGGCGCCGAACCGCTCCGGGTGCTCGTCCACGTCGGACGGTGAGTCGGGACGCCAGAGCGGCATGTGCACGACACCCGGTTCCAGGACGGTCCAGTCGCCGAAGAAACCGGTGACCTGTGCGCGGGAGCGCAGGGTGATCTCGGTGGCGGTACGGGCGGAGAGCCGCTGGGCGTCCAGCATCTCCTGCGGCTGGTCCTCGAATGTGGAGTGCGAGATGACCAGGAAGCTGCCCGGCGCGGCGGCCTCCCGCAGGGTGGCCAGGATCGCCTCGGGACGGTCGGCGTCCGGGATGAAGTGCACCACCCCGGCCAGCAGGATGCCCACCGGTCGACTGAAGTCGATCAGCCCGAGCTGTCGGGTCTCGGCGAGGATCCGCTCCGGCTCCCGCAGGTCGGCGTGGATCACCCCGGTCAGCTCGTTGCCGGCGAGCAGCTCCCGGCTGTGCGCGACGGCCACCGGGTCGATGTCGACGTACACCACGCGGGCCTTGGGGTTCACTCCCTGCGCCACCTCGTGCACGTTGCCCACGGTGGGGATCCCGGAGCCGATGTCGAGAAACTGGTCGATGCCGGCGTCGAGCAGCACCCGGACGGCCCGGCGGAGGAACTCCCGACCGGACCGCATGGTGGCGGCGAGATTCGGGGTCATGCTGGCAATCTGTTCGGCCAGCTGCCGGTCGATCTCGAAGTTGTGCGCCCCACCCAGAAAGTAGTCATACACCCGGGCCGCGCTCGGCCTGGTCAGATCGATCTCGGTCGGCAGTCCGTCCGGCATCAGTGTGCTCCCCAGTTCATCGCCGCGGCGCGGGACGGCACCGGCGGACGGGCGTGCCACGGGCACGCGCGAGCGCCGGCCGACCCGCGGGTCGTGTGGTGTGGACCACTCTAGGCGGCTGACTCCAGCAACAGCGAGATGCCTTGACCAACGCCGATGCACATGGTGGCCAGCGCCCGTCGGCCGCCGCGACGGCGCAGCTCCAGGGCGGCGGTCAGCGCCAGCCGTGCCCCGCTGGCACCGAGCGGGTGCCCCAGCGCGATGGCCCCACCGTTCGGGTTGACGTGGTCGGCGTCCACCGGCAGCCCCAGTTCACGCAGCACCGCCACGGACTGCGCGGCGAACGCCTCGTTCAGCTCCACCACGTCCACGGCGTCCAATCCGACGCCGACGCGGTCGAGCAGCTTGCGGGTGGCCGGCACCGGGCCGATCCCCATGATCCGCGGCGGCACACCGGCCACCGCGGCACCGACGATCCGGGCCAGCGGGGTCAGGCCGTACCGGGAAACCGCCGCCTCGCTGGCCACCAGCAGCGCGACCGCGCCGTCGTTGACGCCCGAGGAGTTGCCGGCGGTGACCGTGCCACCGTCGCGGAACGGGGTGGGCAGCGCGGCCAGCTTCGCGAGCGTGGTCTCCCGGGGGTGCTCGTCGACCTCGACAAGCCGGGTCTCCCGACGACCGGCCGGCACGGACACCGCCACGATCTCCTCGGCGAAGCGGCCGTCGGCCTGTGCCTTGGCCGCGCGCTGCTGCGAGCGGTACGCGAAGGCGTCCTGCTCGGCCCGGCTGACGCCGTACTCGGCGGCCACGTTCTCCGCCGTCTCCGGCATCGAGTCGACCCCCCAGCCGTCACGCATCAACGGGTTCACCAACCGCCAGCCCAGCGTGGTGTCGTACACCTCCGCCGAGCGGGAGTACGCCGACGTCGCCTTCGGCATGACGAACGGCGCCCGGCTCATGCTCTCCACCCCGCCGGCGATCACCAACTCCGCGTCCCCGGCGACGATGGATCGGGCGGCGGTGGCGAGCGCGTCCAGCCCCGAGCCGCAGAGCCGGTTGACGGTGCCGCCCGGCACCTCCTCGGGCAGGCCGGCCAGCAGCGCCGCCATCCGGGCCACGTTGCGGTTGTCCTCGCCGGCCTGGTTGGCGCAGCCGAGCACGACGTCGTCGACCCGCGCCCAGTCCACCGAGGGGTGGCGGGCGACCAGTTCACGGATCACGTGCGCGGCCAGGTCGTCGGGGCGGACGCCGGCCAGCGCGCCCGCGTACCGGCCGATCGGGGTACGGACACCGGCCACCAGGTATGCCACGGTCATCGCGAGTCCTTAGGGGGTGCAGACGGCGGGGGTGGGGCACGCCCACCGGGTCGCGGGGGCTGCCGGCCGCCAGGATATCCGCGCCGGCAGCGGATAGGTTGACGGCATGGCCCGGGCCCAGTTCAGCGCAGAGACCAGCGGCGGTGGCGCGTTCGTCCGCCAGCCGAACCGGTTCACCGGTCGGGTCACCGCCGACTCGACAGCCCCACCCGGCGGCGGCCCGGACGAGGAGGACCGTTGGCCACTGGAGGCCGGCCGTTACCGGCTGATCTGGTGCCGCGCCTGCCCCTGGGCACACCGGGCGAGGATCGTGCGCGGCCTGCTCGGGTTGGACGACGCGATCTCGCTGGGCACCGTCGACCCGATCCGGGACGAGCGGGGCTGGGCGTTCGCCCTCGACCCGGACGGCTTCGACCCGGTCCTCGGGGTGAGCTTCCTCTCCGAGGCGTACCTGGCCACCGACCCCGACTACACCGGCCGGGTGACGGTGCCGGCGCTGGTGGACACCCTGACCGGCCGGGTGGTCACCAACGACTACCCGCAGCTCACCCTCGACTTCTCCACCGAGTGGCGGCGGCTGCACCGGCCCGACGCACCGGATCTGTACCCGGTCGACCTGCGCCCCGAGATGGACGCGCTGATGGCCGAGATCCACGCCGACGTCAACAACGGCGTCTACCGGTGCGGGTTCGCCACCTCGCAGGAGGCGTACGACGAGGCGTTCCGGGCACTCTTCGCCCGGCTGGATGCGCTCTCCGAGCGGCTGGCCGGGCAGCGTTACCTGATGGGCGACGCGATCACCGAGGCGGACGTGCGGCTGTTCACCACGCTGGTCCGCTTCGACGCGGCGTACCACGGGCACTTCAAGTGCAACCGCGACAAGCTGACCGAGATGCCGGTGCTCTGGGCGTACGCCCGGGACCTGTTCCAGACGCCGGGCTTCGGCGAGACGGTGGACTTCGACCACATCAAGCGGCACTACTACGGCACGCACCGGGAGATCAATCCCAGCGGCATCGTGCCACTCGGGCCGGACGAGTCGGGCTGGCGCACGCCGCACGGGCGTGGCTGAGCCGGTTCGGTCCGCCGCCCCGAGCGCGCCCACGACGGGCGGGGACATCGCCCGCCGGGCCGCCGGGTCCGCCGCGGCCGGCTGCACCCTGGCCGGCGCGGTGGCGGTGACGCTCGCCGTGGTCGCCGGTCCCGGTCCAGGGCTCACGGGGTACGTCAGCGAGGCGGGCATCGCCGGCAGCGCCCACGCCGCTACGTACCGGATCGGGATCCTGGCCCTCGCCGCCGCGTTGCTGCTGATCGGCGCGGCGCTGCCCCCGGGGGTGTGGGCGGCGGCTCCGGCGCTGCTCGCCACCGGGGCCGTGTTCACCGCCGTGTCCGGGGCGGTGACCTGCTCCGACGGTTGCCCGTTGCCACCGTTCGAGCGGGCGACGACGGCGGACCTGGTGCACGGCGGCGCGAGCATCGCGGCGACCGCGGCGGTGGTCTTCGCCATGATCACGCTTGCCGTCTCCGGGTCGGTCGGCAGCATGGTGCGCCGACTGGCGGGCGGGGCCGCCGTGCTGGCCCTGCCGCTCTGCGCCACTGTGGGGTTGGCGATGCTCGTCATCGGCCGGGGCACACTGGTGGGGGTGCTGGAACGACTGATCCTCGCCCTCGCGGTGCTGTGGGGCCTGTGCACCGCCACCGCACTGGCCCTCTGTAAGGAGCCTCACCCCGATCGGTCCTTCCAATAAGCGGGAATCGGCGTAACGTCGGCGAGCGATGACCAATGTCTGGGGCCTCACTGTCCGCCTGTATGTCGATCTCCGACTGCAGGCCAGTGGCATCTGTCCGGGCTAGCCGTTTCTACGCCTGCCCCGATCGGACCGGACAATTGGATAGATCTTCATGCCCTTCAGCCTGCGCAAAATTCCCTTCTCCGTGCAGATCCTGCTCGGCCTCGTGCTCGGCGTGGCGCTGGGCTTCCTGGCCCGCACCAACGACCTGAGCTGGCTGACCAGCACCCTGCACACCGTCGGCAGCCTCTTCATCCAGCTGCTCAAGCTGGCCGTGCCGCCGCTGGTCTTCACCGCCATCGTGGTCAGCGTGGTCAGCCTGCGTGGCGTCGCCAACGCCGCCCGGCTCGCTCTCAAGACCCTGATGTGGTTCGGCATCACCGCGCTGATCGCGGTGAGCATCGGCATCGGCCTCGGCCTGCTCACCAACCCCGGCAAGGGGGTGACCCTCGACCTGGGTGGCGCCACGGCGCCGAAGAAGACCGGTTCGTGGACCGACTTCCTCACCGGCATCGTGCCCACCAACCCGGTCGGCGCGTTCGTCGAGGGCAACGTCCTGCAGATCGTCTTCCTGGCCGTCGTCATCGGTGCCGCGGCCCTGCTGGTCGGCGAGGCCGCCGAACCGTTCGTGGCGCTGAACCGCTCCCTGCTGGAGATCGTCCAGAAGGCGCTCTGGTGGGTCATCCGGCTCGCCCCGATCGGCACCCTCGGCCTGATCGGCAACGCCGTCGCCTCGTACGGCTGGGACCTGCTGGCGCCCCTCGCGAAGTTCACCACCGCCGTCTACGTCGGCTGCGCCATCGTGCTGTTCGTGGTCTACCCGCTGGTCCTGATCCTTGCCGGCCGGCTCAACCCGCTGCGCTTCTTCGCCGGTGCCTGGCCGGCGATCGAGCTGGCCTTCGTGTCCCGCTCCTCGGTCGGCACCATGCCGGTCACCCAGCGCTCCGTCGAGCGGCTCGGTGTGCCCCGCGAGTACGCCTCGTTCGCGGTGCCCTTCGGCGCCACCACGAAGATGGACGGCTGCGCCGCCATCTACCCGGCCCTCGCCGCGATCTTCGTGGCCCAGGTGTTCGGCGTGCAGCTCGGCATCGGCGACTACCTGCTGATCGCCTTCGTCTCGGTGGTCGGCTCGGCGGCCACCGCCGGTCTGACCGGCGCGATCGTGATGCTCACCCTCACCCTCAGCACGCTGGGCCTGCCGCTGGCCGGCGCCGGCCTGCTGCTGGCCATCGACCCGATCCTGGACATGATCCGCACCGCCACCAACGTCGCGGGGCAGGCACTGGTGCCGACGGTGGTCGCCGCCCGCGAGGGCACCCTCGACCGCACCGCGTACGAGTCCGCCGGCCGGCGTGACCTGACCGAGCCGGAGCCGGCAGCCGACACCCGACCCGAGCTCAGCCCCGTTCCTGCCTGATCGGTTCACCCAGACGACGACGGGCCCCTCTCCCCGGGGGCCCGTCGTCGTGTCGGAGAGGATGACCCCATGAGTTCCCTGTTCACTCCCCTGGCCCTGCGCGCTGTCACACTGCCCAACCGGATCGCCATGGCACCCATGTGCCAGTACTCCGCCGGCCCCGACGGTCTGCCCACCGACTGGCACCTGATCCACCTCGGCAGTCGTGCTGTCGGCGGCGCCGGCCTGGTCCTGACCGAGGCGACCGCCGTGCTTCCCGAGGGCCGGATCAGCCCGCAGGACACCGGCCTCTGGTCAGGTGCGCACGTCGACGCCTGGCGGCCGGTGACCGCGTTCGTCGCCGCCCACGGCGCGGTGCCGGCCGTACAGCTCGCCCACGCCGGCTTCAAGGCCTCCACCTACCGTCCGTGGGCGCCGGAGCGCGGCGGCGTGCCGGACGCCGAGGGCGGCTGGACGCCCGTCGCCCCCGGCTCGGAGCCGTTCACCGCCGGCTACCGGACGCCGACCAGCCTGGACGAGGCCGGCATCGCCGGTGTGGTCGAGGCGTTCGCGGCCGGAGCCGAGCGCGCAGTGGACGCCGGCTTCGCCGCCGTGGAGATCCACGCCGCGCACGGCTACCTGCTCAACGAGTTCCTCTCGCCGTTGACCAACCACCGCACCGACGGCTACGGCGGCGACCGTGCCGCCCGGATGCGACTGACCCTGGAGGTGGCCCGCGCGGTGCGCGCCGCGGTCGGCGAGGACGTGCCGGTGCTGACCCGGATCTCCGCCACCGACTGGGTCGAGGGTGGCTGGACGATCGACGACAGCGTGGTGCTCGCCGGTGAGCTGGCCGGCGTCGGCGTCGACCTGGTCGACGCGTCCTCCGGCGGGGTGAGCGTGGACCAGCGCGTCCCGCTCGGCCCCGGCTACCAGGTGCCGCTGGCCGCCCAGATCCGCCGCGACGCCGGCGTGCCGACCGGCGCGGTGGGCCTGATCGTGGAGCCTGAGCACGCCGAGCAGATCGTCGCCGGCGGCGAGGCCGACCTGGTGCTGCTGGGCCGGGAGTTGCTGCGCGACCCCTACTGGCCGCGCCGGGCCGCCGCGAAGCTCGGCGTCGCCTACTCCGGGCCCGCCCAGTACGCCCGCGCCGCCTGAACCCCGACCGTCGGTCAACCGGCCAGGTGCGACCAGTCGCCCTCCAGGTCCTGCCAGGTGCCCTGGGCCGCCACCGTGCCGCCGAGCAGCACCACCACGTGGTCGGCCCGGACCAACGCGGCCCGCTTCGCCGTCGAACCGACAACCGTCACGCCATGGCCGCGCAACGCCTCCCACAGCGCCAGCTCGGTAGTGACGTCCAGCGCCGACGACACGTCGTCGGCGACCAGCAGTTCGGTACGCGGGGCCAGCGCTCGGGCCAGCGCCAGCCGCTGCAACTGCCCCCCGGAGAGCCGGGTGCCCTTGTGCCCGATGAGCAGGCCCAGCCCTCCACCGGCGGCGGCCAGGTCATGGTCGAGCTGGGCGGTGCTGACCGCCCCGGCCGCGTCCACCTGGTGCCCGAGGGCGATGTTGTCGGCCACCGTGCCGGACAGCACCCGGGGCAACTGGGCGACGTAGCCGACCTGGTTGGGACGCAGGAACAGCTCCGGCTCGGTGACCGGGTCACCGTTCCAGGCCAGCTCGCCGGTGTGGTGCACGATCCCGGCCAGCCCGCGCAGCAACGACGACTTGCCCGACCCCACCGGCCCGACGACCAGCACCAACTGGCCCCGCTGCACGGTCAGGTCCACGTCGCGGACGGCCACCGTACCGTCGGAGTGCACCACCCCGAAGCCGCGCAACTCCAGCCGACGCAGCGGGTGGCGGGGCGGCATGGTCGGCGCGGGCGCCGTCCCGGCGGTCAGGTCGACCTCCGGCACCCCCGCCGAGTACGCGCTCACCCCGGTCATCGCCGCGGTTCGCCGGGTCCAGACCCGCGCCGAGGGCAGCTGCGAGATCAACGACGCCGTGGTCCAGGCGAACCAGCGGGCCGCACCCAGCGTGGAGACGGCCACCAGGACCGCCCCGGCGGAGAGCGAACCGTTCAGGTACAACGCCCAGGCGCCGATCGGCAGCAGCCCGCTGGCCATCGACGGGGTGGAACGCGCCCACACCTGCACCGCGATCTCCCGCCGCTGCCGGTCGCTGCGCAGCACGTCCAGGCCCGCCAGGTGACGCAGCACCGCAGTGGTCGCGCCGGCGAGCTTCACCGTCCGCGCCGCGGAGAGCGCGGAGACCAGCGCGGTGGCGAACGCGGCCCGCGCCGCCACCGTCGCCCGGGCCGCGCGCTCCAGTTTCGGCCCGAACAACGTCGCGGCCAGCCCGGAGACGACCATCGTGCCGAGGAAGAACAGCCCGGGTACGACACTGCCGGTGACCGCCGTCATGGCGACCACGAGCACCAGCGCGACGGTCTGGTCCAGCACGTTGTCGGCGAGCTGGACCACCCGCTCGGTGTCCCCACCCTGCGCCACCACCTCGGCCGGGGTGTGTGAGCTGACCCGACGCGGCCCGGTCTGGCCGTGCACCAGGCGAAGGCCGATGCGCAGCATCTGCCGCACCCACCATTGCGGGAACCAGACATGGGTGTAGAACGGCAGCGGCAGGGTGATCAACAACCCGGCGACGATCCCCACCGCCGGCAGGTACGGGCTGCCCGTCCCGTCGACCAGGTCCGCCCAGAGCCAGGGCAGCACCGGGCCGTCCAGCCCGAGCAGGCTGAGGCCGAGGAACAGCACGATCGCCGCCGCACCGTACCGGGGATCGTTGGTGCACAGCCGGAAGATCTCCCGCAGCGTCCTGGCCGGCGGCACGGGCGGCAGTGGCGGCGGATCGGCCCGGGTCGGCGCGACCGGCTCGGTCGGCCCGACCAGGGCGGGCACCGGCGCGACCGGCTCGCTGGGCCAGGCGTTGGCCGGGTCGGGGCCGACCAGCAGGTCGGTGCCGGCGCTGGTGCGACCCGACGGCGTCACCGTGGCGTACGCGGCGGCGTGGCTGGTCGCCAACAGTTCGGCGAAGCGGGTCGACGTCTCCAGCGGACCGGCCTCGACCACCGCGCCGTCGGCCAGGACGACCACCTCGTCACAGCGGCGTACCGAGGAGAGCCGGTGCGCGATGACGATGCCGATCCGGTCGCGCAGCAGCCGTTCGGTGGCGCGCTGCACCCGCGCCTCGGTGACCGGGTCCAGGCGCGCGGTGGCCTCGTCGAGGATCACCACGTGCGGCTCCCGCACCAGGATCCGGGCGAACGCCACCAACTGCTCCTGACCGGCGGAGAGCACATGCCCGCCCTCCCCCAGCCGGGTCGCCAACCCGTCCGGCAACTCGGCGATCCAACCGGCCAGGCCCAACTCGTCGAGCGCCCGGGCCGCCGCGTCGAGCAGCTCCGGGTCGAAGAGCGCGACGTTCTCGGCGAGCGTGCCGGCCAGGATCTCGGTACGCTGCGGCACCAGCGCCACCCAGCGGCGCAACTGCTCGACGTCGAGGTCACACAGGTCGGTGCCGCCGAGGAAGACAGTGCCCGGCGGCACGTCGACCGCCCGGGTGAGCACCTTCGCCAACGTCGACTTGCCCGAACCGGTCCGTCCGATCAGCGCGTACGACCGACCACGGGCGAAGGTGAGGCTGAGCCCGCGTAGCGCGGCCCCCCGGTCACTCTCCCCGTACCCGAATGTCAGGTCCCGAATGCGCAGGTCGCCCTCGCTCGGGCTGGCCCCGCCGACCGGTTCCTGCCGGGCCTTGTAGAGCAACTGCACCCGGGCCCACGCGCCGAGAGCCTCCTGGATCTCCGGCACCATCCGGCTGACATGTTCCGCGGTGGCCCCGAACGCCAGGGCGAGCAGCCAGATGGCGGTGAGCCGGGCGGCGTCGATCCGGTCGGTGGCCAACGCCCACGCACCGCCGAGCACCACCGCGCCGATGCCAGCCCGGATCGTCGCGGTGGCCACCGTCGCCACCCGGGCGGACAACACCCAGACCACACTGCCCCGCGACAGCACGGCAGCGGCCCGCCGGGCGTACAACCGCAGCACGTACGGCCGCGCCAAACTGGTGCGTACGTCATCCTGGCCGTGCACCGCCTCCTCCATCACGGCGGCCAGGTCGGACCACGCCTCCTCCTCGGCCATCCGGGCCGGGCCGATCCGTGCCGTGGGCCGACGCAGTCCGATTGCGAGCACCACCGTGAGCAGCAGCATCGCGATCCCCGCCGGCCACCAGACGACAAGCGCGACCACCATCGACAACAGACCGACGCAGAGGCCCTGAGCCAGCCGGGTGCCCTGGTTACGAACCGCCGACGCCACCTGATAGACATCCCCGTCGATGCGGTCCAGCAGCTCACCCACCGGGGTGGTCTCCAGGGTGGGCAGGTCCTGCCCGAGAGCGACGCGACAGAGCCGGCGACGCACGTCGGCGGACCAGTCGGCGGTCAGGCCGGCCATCAACAGGCTCACCGCGAGGTCGCTGAGGACCACAGCGACCAGAGCCCCGGCCAACACGGCGAAGAAGCCAGCAGAACGATGCACCAGCACCGCGCCGGCCAGTGCCGACGCGCCCGCCTGCCCAGCGGCGCCCACCACGATCAGAACGGCCACTATCGTCATACGGCGGGTCGAGGTGCCCCACAGATCACGGAGCAGGCGCATGGAAAGTCCTCCGGGACGTGGGTGGCGGAGACCTCAGCCTGCCGGCGCCAACCCGTCAACTCAACCGATTTTCCGGTCCTGAGCAGGGCCTCCGCCGGTTCAGCCAGGAGCAGCGGCGGACCGGCCCAGGCCCCGTCCGCCGTCACCCATCGGCCCCGTCCGCCGTCGACCGTCGGCCCCGTCCGCCATCGACCGTCGGCCCTGTCCGCCGTCGACCGTCGGCCCCGTCCGCCATCGACCATCCGTCCCGGGCCCGCCCCTACCGCACGGCACGGCCCGGACGACCCGTACGCCCGGCCGAACACCCGACGGGGCGTCTTCGGGGTTCTTGATCGACTCGGGTTTCATGAAGTCGGGGTGTCCCGGCGTCCCGGATACCCCGGTTTCCGGGAACCCGAGTGGATCACGGGCGTGCGGGCCGCTTCGGCGCCGTGGGGCCGTGGTTGTGTGGGTGGTGTGTCGGGTTGTGGGGTGTTTGTGGGTGGTGGCCGGGGGCACCCGCAGGCGGGAATCGTGGCCGGGCCGGGGTCGTTACACACCCTGACGATCGCAGCAGGACCTCCCGCCGCCCGGTCTTCGCGGGCGCGGGATCCGGGATCCGGGGTCTGGCAGGGTGGAATGCCCGCCGCCACCCGGTCGTTATGGTCCCCACGACCGAGCGCAGGCACCGCCGTGATGGGGGTGCCGACAGGTTGGGCCACCGGGGAATGACCCCGGCCGCCCGGTCGTTGTGATCCCCACGATCGACCGCAGGCATCGCCTCCACCTGGGTGCCGACGGGTTGGGCCACCCCCGGAATGACCCCGGCCCCCCGGTCGTTACACCTGGACCCCGGCGCCACGAGCCCCCGCGCCCGTGAAGTCGCCGACCCCTGAGACTTTTCCCGTTTGTTTGTGCAGCGCCGGACGAGGTGCTCACACCCCGCCGCCGTTCCCCCCTTTGGCGGTTCGGGTGTTCCTACCCCCGAAGGAGCTACCCCCATGAACACGATCTTCCGTAAGAGCATGCTGTCCGTTGCTGGTCTCGCGTTCGCCGGTGGTGTCTTCGCCGGCCCGATCGCCGCCCACGCCAACCCGGCCGTGGACGCCAAGCCCGCCGCGGTGGCGGTGCAGGCGCCGAAGCCGCAGGGCGACCAGTCGCACATCACCCTCAACGACGAGCAGACGGCCAACGTCAAGGCGATCATCGCCGCGACGAAGAAGGCCGGCCTGCCCGAGCGCGCCGCGGTGATCTCGATCGCGACGAGCCTGCAGGAGTCCAAGCTGGAAAACCTGGGCCACCTCGGCGACAAGAACGACCACGACTCGCTGGGCCTGTTCCAGCAGCGCCCGTCCAGTGGTTGGGGTACCCCGGAGCAGATCACCGACCCCGAGTACTCCACGACCGCGTTCCTCAAGGGCCTCAAGCAGGTCGACGGGTGGCAGGACATGCCACTGACCGACGCCGCGCAGACCGTGCAGGTCTCGGCGTACCCGGACGCCTACGCCCAGTGGGAGCAGCAGGCCACCGACCTCGTCGCCCAGCACTGGAACAGCTGACCCGGATTCGCACGACCGAACAGCAAGACCACCGCACGACTCGGACCGCTGGCCGGCACCCGCAACCCGGGGTGCCGGCCAGCGGCCTTTGCAAGATCTGCAGGGATACCCCACCGCGGCCCACCCGCAGCGGTCAGAAGAGGACGGTGGCCAGGGTGCCGATCGGCTGGAAGCCGCAGCGCTCGTAGACGCGGCGGGCCGGGAGGTTGAAGTCGTTGACGTACAGGCTGACGGTGGGGGCGACCCGCAGCAGCGCGTCGCGCACCACGGCTGCCATGGCGGCGGTGGCGATCCCCCGGCCCCGCCACTCCGGTGCCACCCAGACGCCCTGGATCTGCGCCGTCCGCTTGGTGACAACGGCGAGTTCGGCCTTGAACACCACTTTGCCGTCGATGATGCGGGCGTACGCGCGACCGGTCCGGACCAGGTCGTTGACCCGCCGGCGGTAGCTGCGTCCGCCGTCCTCGGCGAGTGGGGAGACGCCGACCTCTTCGGTGTACATGGCTACCGCCGCCGGGAAGAGCCGGTCGACCTCGCCGGAGCGGACCTGGCGTACCTCCGGGTCGGCCGGTACGGGTGGCAGCGTGTCGGTGACCAGCAGCGGCTGATTGGGGCGGACGTCTCGCGCTGGCCCCCAGGTGTCGGAGAGGCGGTCCCACAGCCCGAGGACGGCGTCGGCCCGGCCGACGATGGAGGAGCAGAGCCGTTCCTCGCCGGCGAGCAGGTCGGCGAAGGCGCCCACCGCGGCATCGCTGGCCAGCACCGGGGTCAGGTTGCCGCCGAGCCAGCAGAGTGATTCGAGGTTGCGGCGGGCTCCGTACCCCAGGATTCTGCCTTCGGCCCGCCACCAGGAGAGCCCGCGCGCGGCGATCCGCTCGGCGACCTGCGCGCCCGCGAACGGGTCATGGTCGAGCAGTCGCTCGACCGCGCGCCGCTCCGATTCCCCCAGTTGGCGTACCGGCACCGTCAGCACGACTATCAGCCTGCCAGATTGACCCCCCGCTCCGCCGGTCGAGTGACAAGGCCGGCACCGGCTTCACGGGGCGGCGTCCGCCCGGCCCATCGGACGACCGGGGGCACCAGGGCTCCGAGCAGGAGGAACAGGGCACCGAGCACAAGCCAGCCGGGTACGCCCCAGCCGAGCGCAAGGGAGGTCACCACCACCGGCGCGAGCATCTTGCCCAGTTCGTAGCCCATGCCGTACGCGCCCTGGTACTGCCCCTGGGCGTCCGCCGGTGCCAGCCCGAAGGAGATGCCCCAGCCGGCGGCGGAGTGCCACAGCTCACCGGTGACGTGGGCGACCGCCCCGAGGCCGAGCAGGCTCACCGCGCCGGCCGTGGGCAGCGCACCGCTGGCGGCGAAGAGTACGCAGGCCAGGGCGATGGCGACGCCGGCTCGACGGGCGGCGCGGGCGGCTCCGGGCACTGTGGCGGCGGTACGCGCGGCGCGGACCTGAAGGAGCACCACCAGCACGGTGTTGACAAGCGTCAACGCGGAGATCATCCAGGCGGGGGCCCGGGTGTGGCCGGCGATCCACAGCGGCAGAGCGATGGTGAGCAGGCTGAAGTGCATCGACATCAGCCCGTCGACCAGTGTGAAGGCGAGGAACGGGCGATCGCGGAGGGCGACCAGTCGAGGGCCGTGCGCCGGGGCGGCGACCGGGGCGACGGTCGGCAGTCGGAGGAAGATCACCGCCGCGGCCAGTGACGTCGCCGCCGAGGCCAGGATCAGCGCGACGTAAGCGGTGCGGGTGTCGGCGGCGATGGCGAAGCCGCCGAGGACGGCACCGACGGAGATCCCGACGTTGGTGGTGGCTCGCAGGTAGGCGCGGGTGCGGACCCGCTCGCCGGCCGGGATCGCTCCGGCGATCAGCGCGCCGCGGGCGCCGCGTTCGATCGCGTCGGCGAGCGCGGTGGCGGCTCCCACCAGTACGAGCGTGGGCAGCGACCGGACGGCGATCAGGCCGATGGTGAGGGTGCCGGCGGCGAACAGCGCACCGACCTGCACTCCACGTGGGCCGACGCGGTCGGCCAGGTAGCCGCTCGGTGTGCTGGCCAGCACCCCGACCAGAGCCGAGATGGTCAGCCCGATGCCCACCTGGGTTGCCGAGAGGCCGACCGACCGGGTGAGGAAGAGCGCGCTGGCGACGAGCCAGAGGCCCCGCCCGACGGTCTTGACCAGGGTGCCGAGGGTGAGGACCCGGGACGGACCCGGCGGGGGTAGCAGGCGCATGACCGAGACTTTAGCAAGACGTACGTACGGTTTGGGAACCGCTGGTTGCCGACGATGCATTGCCGATATATCGTTGATGCATCAGCGATAGTCCTCCGAAGGGAATAGCCCGATGAGGTTCCACCGACAGCACCACCCGATGCACGAAGCCCGGATGCGGGGATTCGGCTTCCCGCCGGTCCCGCCCGGCCCGCACGGTCATGGCCACGAGCACGGACCCGGCGGCGGCCCCTGGGGCGGCCGGGGCCGTGGACGGGGTCGGGGCCGACGCCCCAACGTCCGCGCCTCCGTCCTGGCCCTGCTCACCGAGCGGCCGATGCACGGCTACGAGATGATCCAGGAGATCGACTCCCGCACCGGCGGTGCGTGGCGGCCGAGCCCGGGCTCGATCTACCCGACCCTCCAGCTACTGGAGGACGAGGGCGTGATCGTCGCCAGCACCGAGGAGTCCGGTGGTGGGCGGAAGCGGTTCACCGTCAGCGAGGCCGGTCAGGCCGAGGCCACCGAGGCCGCGCAGACCCCGCCGTGGGCGGACGTCGCCCAGGGCACGGTGAGCAGCTGGCACGACATCCGCGACTCCGGCGCACAGGCGATGAACGCCCTGCGCCAGGTGATGATGCACGGCACCGACGACCAGCGCGAGCGGGCCGCTCAGGTGCTCGACGAGACCCGACGCAAGCTGTACGCGATCCTCGCCGAATCCGAGTGACGCCAGCACCGCGCCACGACACACGAACGCCACCACTGAGACGCGAACATCACCACGAGCACGAGCGCCACAACCCACGAAAACCACAGCAGCACTGACGCGAAGCGGCCGTTCCCCGAATGGGGAACGGCCGCTTCGTCCAGATGGAAATCAGTGCACGGTGACGGTCGGGCCGGTGACCAGCCCGCGCAGCTCCTCGGGGAGTTCGGCGCCCATCTCGTCGGCGATCCGCAGCGCCTCCTCGATCAACGTCTCGACGATCTGCGCCTCAGGCACCGTCTTGACGACCTGCCCCTTCACGAAGATCTGGCCCTTGCCGTTGCCGGAGGCGACGCCGAGGTCGGCTTCCCGGGCCTCACCCGGACCGTTGACGACGCAGCCCATGACGGCGACCCGCAGCGGCACCGGCAGCCCTTCCAGACCGGCGGTGACCTCCTCGGCGAGCTTGTAGACATCCACCTGGGCCCGCCCACAGGACGGGCACGAGACGATCTCCAGGCCGCGCTCGCGCAGACCGAGGGACTCCAGGATCTGGTTGCCGACCTTGATCTCTTCCACCGGCGGGGCGGAGAGCGACACCCGGATCGTGTCGCCGATCCCCTCGGCCAGCAGCGCGCCGAAGGCGACCGCCGACTTGATGGTGCCCTGGAACGCCGGCCCGGCCTCGGTGACGCCGAGGTGCAGCGGGTAGTCGCACTGCTCGGCGAGCTGCCGGTACGCCCGGATCATCACGACCGGGTCGTTGTGCTTCACCGAGATCTTGATGTCGCGGAAGCCGTGCTCCTCGAAGAGCGAGCACTCCCACAGCGCCGACTCGACAAGCGCCTCGGCGGTGGCCTTGCCGTACTTGCTCAGCAGGCGCTTGTCCAGCGACCCGGCGTTGACGCCGATCCGGATCGGCACCCCCGCGTCCCCGGCGGCCCGGGCGATCTCCTTGACCTTGTCGTCGAACTGGCGGATGTTGCCCGGGTTGACCCGGACCGCCGCGCAGCCGGCGTCGATCGCGGCGAAGACGTACTTGGGCTGGAAGTGGATGTCGGCGATCACCGGGATCTGCGACTTCTTGGCGATCGCGGGCAGCGCCTCCACGTCGTCCTGGGACGGCACCGCCACCCGGACGATCTGGCAGCCGGACGCGGTCAGCTCGGCGATCTGCTGAAGGGTCGCGTTGACGTCGGAGGTGAGGGTCGTGGTCATCGACTGCACCGACACCGGAGCGCCACCACCGACCGGAACCGAACCGACCATGATCTGGCGGCTGGCCCGACGGGGAGCGAGCGACGGGGGCGGCACGGCGGGCATACCGAGACTGATAGCTGTCACTTCAGGCACTCACCTTGAGAAGAGCGTGATCGGGTTGACGACGTCCGCGGCGATGGTCAGCAGCGTGAACGCGCCACCGATCAGGATCACCACGTACGTGAAGGGCATCAGTTTGAGGTAGTCCACCCGGCCGGGGTCGGCCCGACCGATCCGCGCGTAGACCCAGGAGCGGGCCCGTTCGAACCAGGCGATGGCGATGTGGCCGCCGTCCACCGGGAGCAGCGGCAGCAGGTTGAACACGCCGATGAAGAAGTTCAGCGACACGAAGAGCATGAAGAAGACCAGCCAGGCGTTGTTCTCCACCGCCTCGCCGCCGAGCCGGCTGGCGCCGACCACGCTGATCGGGGTGTCGACGTCCCGTTCGCCGCCGGTGAGGGCGGTCCACAGGGCGGGGACCTTCTGCGGGAGGCGCTGGAGCGCCTGGGCGGTGCCGACGGCCAGGTCACCGGTGAAGTCGGCGGTGGCGCCGAAGGCGCCGACCGGGCCGTACGTCACGCGGGTGGGCGTGCTCGGAACGAGCCCGACGCCGAGCGCGGCCACCGGCGCGGCGGTGCCGTTGGGATCGTCCAGCGGCGGGCGCTGGGTCTGCGCGAGCACCGTGCTGGTGGTGGCGGGCTGCCCGTCGCGGACGTACGCGATCTGCGCGGTTTCGCCCGGCTTGAGGCTGCGCAGCGTGGTGAGCAGGTCGCCGTAGTTGCCGATCGGGGTGCCGTTGATCGAGGTGATCCGGTCACCGTTCTTCAACTGCGCCTGGGCGGCCGGGCTGGCCGCGTCGGCGGAGGTGCACGCCCGCACCGCGTTCTCCGGGACCACGCAATCGCTGAGCTGGATGACGGCGGGCTCCTGGCGGGCCTGCGCGTCGGTGGTCGGGAAGTCGGGGTTGGGCAGGCCGGCGGAGACGGCGAGGATCCAGATGGTGACCAGGGCGAGCGCGAAGTGCGTGATCGACCCGGCGGCCATCACGATCGTCCGTTTCCAGACCGGGTAGCGCCACATCACCCGCGACTCGTCGCCCGGCTCGACGTCGTCGTCCTGCGGCGTCATCCCGACGATCTTGCAGAAGCCGCCGAGAGGGATGCCCTTGAGTCCGTACTCCGTCTCACCCCGGCGGAACGACCAGATGGTGGGGCCGAAACCCACGAAGTACTTGGTGACCTTCATCCCGAACGCCTTGGCGGTCAGCAGGTGACCGGCCTCGTGCAGGCTCACCGAGATGAGAATGGCCAGGGCGAAGAGGACCACCCCGAGCAGGTACGACATCAAGCTCCTTCCACCGAACCCGCGATGATCTCCTGCGCGTGCGCGCGCGCCCACGACTCGGCCGCGAGCACGTCCTCGACGGTACCTGGTTCGTCGAAGTCCGGAGCCTCCTCCAACACGCGTTCGAGTGTGTCGACGATGCCGAGGAACGGCAGCCGGCCCGCCACGAACGCGGCCACGCACTCCTCGTTCGCCGCGTTGTAGATCGCCGGGCGGCAGCGCCCGGCCTCCCCGGCGGCCTTGGCCAGGGCGACGGCCGGGAACGCCTCGTCGTCGAGCGGCGCGAACTCCCAGGTGTGCGCGGCCGTCCAGTCGACGGCGGTGGCGGCCTCGGGAACCCGGTCCGGCCAGCCCATGCCGAGCGCGATCGGCAGCCGCATGTCCGGTGGGCTGGCCTGGGCGATCGTCGAGCCGTCGACGAACTCGACCATCGAGTGGATCACCGACTGCGGGTGCACCATCACGGTGATGTCGGCGTAGGGCACGTCGAACAGCTCGTGCGCCTCGATCACCTCCAGCGCCTTGTTGACCATGGTCGCGGAGTTGATCGTGACGACCGGCCCCATGTTCCAGGTCGGGTGCGCGAGCGCCTGCTCCGGCGTGACCTGCGTCAACTCGTCGCGCCGCCGACCCCGGAACGGGCCGCCGCTGGCCGTGACGATCAGCCGCCGCACCTCACCGCGCGCCCCGGAGCGCAGGCACTGGGCCAGCGCCGAGTGCTCCGAGTCGACCGGCACGATCTGCCCCGGCCGCGTCACCGCGGCCTTGACCAGCGGGCCGCCGGCCACCAGCGACTCCTTGTTGGCAAGCGCGAGGGTACGACCACCGCGCAGCGCGGCCAGCGTAGGAGCGAGGCCCAGCGAGCCGACCACCCCGTTGAGCACGATGTCGCACGGCCACTGGGCCAGCTCGGTCATCGCGTCCGGGCCGGCCACGATCTTGGGAAGCTTGAAGTCGCCGGTGGCCCAGCCGCGCCGGCTCGCCTCGGCGTAGAACGCGAGTTGCAGGTCCTGCGCGGCGGACGCCTTGGCCACCCCGACCGCCTCGACGCCCAGTTCGAGGGCCTGCGTGGCGAGCAGTTCGACATTGCCGCCGCCGGCACCGACGGCGACGACCCGGAACCGGTCCGGGTTGCGCCGGACGATGTCGATGGCCTGAGTGCCGATCGAGCCGGTGGACCCGAGCAGAACGAGGTCGCGGGGGGAAGTCACGAAGCCATTCTTCCCCACCCGGGCTGCACGCCCGCTGGGAGCCTCAGGCCTCGCCGTCCGCCGACTCTTCCGGGGGCGCTTCCTCGCCGAGCAGGTCGTCCGGGTCGATGGTGAACTCGAACGGCTCGCGCATCACGAAGGGTGTCCCGGCCGCGGCGGCGGCCACCGGCCGGTACTCCCCCTCGGTCAGCTCGTACAGCGCGATGGTGGGCACCCGATTGCGCAGGTCGACCCGGAGGAAGAACGGCACACCGGCGGCGGCGTACTCGCGCGGACGGTCGATGATGTCCTTGCGCCGGTTTCCGGGCGAGACGATCTCCCCGAGAAGCACGGCGTGCCTGATGTCCATCGTCGTTCGGCCGCCGCCAGGAGCGTCGAGAATGACGATGTCCGGGATGAAGAGATCTTCGCCAGAGACGATGTTCGTCTCGAGATAGAGCCACAGCTTCGCCCGACGGGCCGCCTGCTTGAGGAGATAGGCGAGACCCAGCTCCGCGTCCTGATGGTCATACCCGGCATGTGGTGTCACGATCACGCTTCCGCTCAGGACCTCAACCTTGGGGCCGTTGGTCTCCGGCAACAGGTCGAGGGCGAGCTGCGCGGTCCACGGCTCGTCGTGCCACCGCAGCACGTCGAACGACGGCTCGGTGTGCTGCGGCGCCGGCTCCGGCGCGAACGCTGCCTGGGCCATCCGGGCTCACCCCCTCAGCGGACCATCCTGCTCAGGTCAGCCTAGTCACCGCAGCCCCAGAAGCGCGGCATCGCACACCCGGTCCGTTGATCCGAGATGACGACATCGAGGCACGCGGCCTCACGTGGCGCGTGCAGATCTTGGACACTTTCCGTCATCGCCGAACGGAAAGTGTCCAAGATCTGCGGGCCGGCACCCGATCGGCCTCGGTCCGGCGTCGTGCGACGGCCAGCCACACCGCTGCGCCGACGCAGAGGACGGCCAGCAGGGACAGCAGCACCAGGGCCGGATTGATCCAGGCGGGCACCAGGTCGTGGGTGGCGTTGCACCGATCGTGCAGCGGGAACCATCGCGACGACTCACGCCAGTGGGCGGCGCGGTAGGCACTGTCGTAGTTGACGCCGGCCTGTCGGCAGGACTCCGCCGAACTCATGGAGGAACCCGCGAACGCCCCGACGAACCAGGTGACAGCGGTGGCGACGATCGAGAGGCCGGCCGTCGCGACGAACCAGCCTGGAGTCTTCCACCGGCCGGTGAGCAGGGGTCGGCCCCAGAACCAGAGCAGGAACAGAGCGGGTACGGCGAGGCAGAGCCCGGTCGTGACGACACCCATCCCGTCTGTCCGCCTTCCCCCCAGCGAGCTGGTCTTGATCATTGCACGGGCTGGCTCGCCGCCGTGAGGCGTCCGCATCGTCACCCCCACAGCACGGAAGTCGGGGTGCCCGCGCGCTGCGGACACCCCGACGTCACCTAGCGCGTGCCGATCAGGGGGTGATGACGAACTGGGAGCCCGGCTGGATGACGATGTTGCCGTCGGCCGAGTTGGTGATTGTCACGTTGGTGAGGTTGGCGTTGCCCCGCGCGCCGCCCATCGCGAGGATGCCGGCACCGTTGTTCGACTTGTCGATCCGCACGTTGGTGATGGCGACGTTCGGCATGTTGCCGCCGCCATTCTTGAACTGGATGCCGTCGTACGTCGAGTCGATGATGTCGGTGTCGCGGATGGTGACCCCGACGATGTCCCGGGTGGCGGGGAACAGGGTGATCGCACCGAACTCCTGGTCCTCGTTCCAGAAGGCGCCGCCGGTGCGGTAGAGCCCGTTGTTGGCGATCAACGTCGTCCCGGAGAACGGCAGCGGGTCGTGGTCGGTCGCCAGCATGATGCCCGGGTAGTTGGCGGTGTCGTAGATCAGGTTGTTCTCGATCGAGTTGTCGTAGCCGCCGTAGATGGCGATGCCGTTGGCCCGCCAGGGCAACTGGATGGTGTTGTTGACGAAGTGGTTGTCGTGGGCGATGTCGACGTTGCGGTCCTTGACGTACGGGTTGGCCCAGACGGCGAGGGCATCGTCGCCGGTGGTACGGAACGACGAGTTGAACACCCGTGAGTTGCGCGTGCCGTTGCTGAAGTTGATGCCGTCGGCGTACGTGTTGCGGATCCGCATGCCGGTGAACTCCAGCCCGTCGGCCGGCCCCCACAGGTCGGGGATGTTGTCGTAGTCGCGGCCGACCCAGACACCCACGTTGGCGTGCTCGATCCAGACGTTGCTGATCCGGGTGCCGGTGCCGAAGCGACCGTTCAGACCGACACCGCCCTCGGCGTTGCCGTCGCCGCCGCGGATCCGGCCGGAGCCGAAGATGGCGATGTCGGAGATCTGGGTGTTCTTGTCGATGTCGAAGCCGAAGTTGCCCTCGTGCGGGTGGTTGATGCCACCAGCGTTCTGCGGCTCGGTGAGCGTGTAGAGCTGCGAGTGCCACATGCCGGCGCCCCGGATGGTGACGTTGCTGATGCCGACCTGGTTGTGCGTACCCCGGTTCAGTGGGTCGTCGGTCAGGATCTTCTGCTCCTGCCGCCACTGCCCGGCGGGGATCCAGACGCAGCTGATGACGCCGTTCTGGTCGTCGGTCACCGCCCGCTGGATGGCGGCGGTGTCGTCGAGCCCGTCGTTCGGGACCGCACCGTACTGGGTGATCGAGGTGCAGCCGGCCGGTTGGCTCGCCGCCGGCGCCACCTGCTCCAGGTCGATCATGTCGATGACGTAGAAGGCGGCGGTGTCACCCGAGTCGCGCTGCAACTTGAACCGGGTGCCGGCCGGGTACGACTGCGCCAGCAGCGCGTTCGACTCGTCGAAGAGCCGTCGGGCGTCGGCCTGCGGGGTGTTGGTGAGCGCCTCCGGCCCGTCGGTGTTGCCGTAGAGCCAGCTGTGCTTCGACGACAGGGTCAACTTCCGGGAGAAGACGTCGTTGACGTAGAGGCTGATGGTCGCCTCGATACCACCGCCACCGGGGGCGTCCGGGATGGAGTTGCGCACCACTATGGAGTTGGCCTGGTTGGCCGAGGTGAACTCGACGAACTGGCCGGTGCCGGTGAGCCGGACCGACTTGCGACCCGAGGACTCGCTGGCGAAGTTGGTGTGCCCGAAGGTGCGCAGCGGGTCGGCCTCCAGCAGCGTGCCCTGGTAACGACCGGCCTCCGCCTCGTACGAGACGTACGGGACGGCGGCCCCGCGCCCGACCACTATCGACTGGCTGAACGAGTTGTTCGTCTCGTTGGTCTCGGTGACCACGTTCGTGGCGTCGGCGGTGGCGGTGATGGTGGCGCCGCCGCTGGTGGCGGTCCAGCTGCCGGTGACGGCCACGGTGACCGTCGCGCCGGCCGCGATCGAGGCGGTGGTGGTGTTGAGCGTGGTGCCGCCCACCACCAGCCGGGTGACGGTGGTGGTGCCGGTCGCCGCGGTGCCCCGGTTGCGCACCGCCACGGTGAAGCTGACGGACGCTCCGACGGCCGGGTTCGGCGGGTTCGAGGCGATGCTGAGCACCTGGAGGTCGGGGCCCGGGGCCTGCGTCACGACCAGCGGCGACGCGGCGGTGAAGCTGTTGTTGCCGTTGTTCTGCTCGACGATCGTGTTCGCCGGGTCGACCACCGCCGCGACGGCGTAGCTGCCCATCGGCCGGGTGCCGGCGTTGAACGACACCGTGGTCGAGGCGCCCGCGGCGAGGGTGCCCACCGAGGCGCTGCCGACGACAGCGCCGGCCAGGCTGAAGTTCACAGTTGTCGCGCCGGCGGACGCCGACCCGGTGTTCTGCACCACGGCCGAGAGGGTGACCGGCGAGACCTCGCTGGGCGACGCCGGCGACCAGGTCACCGAGCTGACCACCAGGTCCGGGTTGGGCGCCGGGGTGCCGCACACCTCAAGCTCGGCGACCTGGCCGGACGGGGCACCGGTGTTGCCGGTGAACCGCAACTGCACGTCAGCGGTGGTGGCGGTGACCGGGATGGTCACCACGTTGGTGCCCTGGACGAACTGGTAGGCCGCCGCCGACACGAGGCTGGTGTACGCCGACGACGCCTGGTCGCGACCGAGGACCTGGATGGTCTGGGTACGGGTGCCCCAGGCCGGGTCGGGGTTGAGCTTCACAGTGACACCGGAGATGGCGTGGTTCGCGCCCAACGCCACTGTCAGGTTCTGCGGGTAACTCGCCGCACCCTCCCAGTAGGTGCCGAGCTGCCCGTCGTTCGCCTTGTCCGGGGTGAAGCTGAAGGTGGAGCCGCTCGCCGTCATGCTCTTGCCCTGCGCCACGTTGGTGCAGGCGGGCGGGTTGCTGCCGGTCCGGGTGACGGTGTTGCTGTTGCCGGAGAGGTTCCCCGCGCCGTCGCGGGCCCGGACGTGGTACGACACTGTCGCCGTGGCCGGCTGGGTGTCCTGATAGGTCAGGACGGTGCCCAGCGTCGCGATCAGGCTGCCGCCCCGGTAGACGTTGTAGCCGGCGAGCCCGCTACCACCGGAGTCGGTGGAGGCACCCCAGTTCAGCGTGATCGTGCTGCCCGACGTGCTCTGCGACAGCGTGCCCGGGACGCTCGGCGCGGTGGTGTCCGGGCTGGTGCCGCCGCTGCCGTACACCTCCAGCTCGGAGAGCTGCCCGGCGGGCCAGCCGCTGTTGGCGGTGACGGTGATCCGGACGTAGCGGGTGGACGTCGAGCTGAAGTCGATGGTGACGGTGCTGCCGCTCGCCGGGTTGAAGGTGTACGTCTGCGACCCCACCAGGTCGGTGAAGGACGAGCCGTTGGCGCTGCCTCGCACGCTCAGCGTCTGCGTCCGGGTCCCCCAACCGGCGGTCGGCAGTTTCAGCACCACCTGGTTGACGCTCTGCGACGAGCCGAGATCGACCTGCACCCACTGCGGGAACGCGTTGTTGACGCTCTCCCAGTAGCTGCCCGCGTTGCCGTCGACGACCTTCGACGAGTCGTAGACGTCGGCGTGGCCGCTCTCCTGGGTGGGACGGCCCTGCGCGAGGTTGGTGGCCGCCGGGGCGAAGCCACTGGTCGCTGCTGCTGCGGTGTCGGCGGGACGGGCGGCGGCCGGGGTCGCGACGGCGGTCGCCCCGGCCGTGGCGATCAGCGCGGCGACGGCCGTGGCCGCCACCATCCTGAACAGATTCGTTCGTCTCATGGCTGTCCTGTCGTCGGGGGCGGTTGCCGCGGTGGCGTGACCACGGGGGTGGGGGTGCGGCGGTGCAGCGCCGGCCGACGCGGGTGGGCCGGTGCCGAGAGAGACGGGATGGCACGGGCGGCGCGGGGGCGCCGCTCGTCCTGGGAACACCAGATGGGTACGACCATCAACGGGCCCCCCGAGGAGGCCCGTTGAATCTTCCGAGGCTGTGCGCAGAACCGTGCATGTCTTTGTCGAAATCTTGCGCTACTTTGGCCCAAAGGTTACTGACGTGCTACGGGAGCGTCAACACTTCGACACCCGTGATTATTGACGGAGTTGTCTGCCCTGATGGCCGTCGTCCCTGCTGACCAGCCCACAATTTCGGGGAAGGTGCGACCTCCCGACGACTGGAGGCCACACCTTCCCCGAAGTTGCGCGGATCTTGCGTCAGGTCGTACGGGAACGATCAGTCATCTGGTGCCGTCAGGACGAACGTCTCCAACAGCTCTCCGCCGTACCAGTCGGTGCGCTGACCGACGTGCGCCATGCCCAGCCGCCGAGCGACCGCCATCGACGGCTCGTTGCCCGGCGACACCACCGCGTAGATCTCCCGGGTGCCGGCGGCGAACTCCCGCGCGACGAGCGCACGAGCGGCCTCGGTGGCGTACCCGTGACCCCACGAGTCCGGGTGCAGGTGCCAGCCCGTCTCGATGTCCTCGGTCAGCACCGCCTCGTCCCGTCCCGGCATCGGCTTGAGCAGCACCGTGCCCACCACCGTGCCGGTCTCGCGCACCTCGATCGCCCAGGTGCCGTACCGGCCCCCGTCCGCCGCGTGCCGGTGCTGCCAGATGCGCAGCCGCTCGACGGCCTGGGCCGGGTCGGTCATCGGCAGGCCCGGCGACACCGCCAACCAGCGGGTGATCTCCGGACGGGAGTAGATGTCGTAGATCCGGGCCAGATCGGCCGGATCGTCGGTCCAGTCACGCAGGATCAGGCGTTCGGTGGTGAGAACAGTCATGACCGGCGATCTTAAGGAGTGACGGCCCCGACGATGGGGAAGGAGGACCCGATGGGCAACGGATGGCAGCGCACGAAACGGATCACCAGTGCCGCGTTCCGTCCGGTGCGCGGACGGGACCTGTCGCTGCACGCCGCCGCGATCACCTTCTACGGGGCGATCGCCGTGGTGCCGGTCGCCCTGCTGGCGATCTGGCTCACCTCGCTGGTGGCCGGGGCCGACCGGGTACGCCGGCTCACCTCGTACGCCGTGGAGGCCCTGCCCACCGCGATCGGCGCGCCCCGGGCGGTGGACGCGCTCGTCAACGCCGGGGTGGAGCTGACCCCGCTGCTCGCGCTGGCCTCCCTGCTGCCCGCCTCGCTGTACGGCGAGGGTCTGCGCCGGGCGTTCGTCTCGGTGGCCGCGCCCCGCTCCGACGAGCACCTGGTCGGTTGGCGGGGCCGGCTCCTGCTGCTGCCACTGCTCGCGCCGGCCCCCGCACTGCTGCTGTCGATCCTGCTGGCGCTCCCGCTCACCACCCGCCTCGTACGCCAGGGCGGTTGGCTCGGTGTGCTGGGCGTGGTGCTGTCGTTCCTGGGGGTCTGGCTGGTGCTCACGCCGGTGCTGGTGTGGGTGTTCCGGGTCGTCGGGCCGGCCTCACCGGACTGGCTCTCCACCCTCGGGATCGGGTCGTTCACGGCGGCGAACCTCTCCGGCTTCATGCACGGCTTCGTCCTCTTCGCCTCGCTCCCGCTGGATCTGGGGGTGCCGTTCGGCGGCTTCGACGAGATCGGCGCGGGGGTGGCCGTACTCCTCTGGCTCTACCTGTTCCACGTGATCGTCCTGGCCGGCTACTCCGCCACCCTGGCCCTCTCCCACTGGCGCACCAAACCCACCCGCTGACCCCTCTTGATCACCCGCGCTGCTCCCCGCGCCGCCCCGGCTGCGAGGACGGGGGTGGGGGGTGCGGACTAGGGTGCGGTGGCATGAGCAGTGAGATTCCGGCTCGGGCCGACGTCGTGATCGTCGGTTCCGGGCACAACGGTCTGGTCTCCGCGGTCCTGCTGGCCCGTGCCGGCCTGGACGTCCTCGTGTTGGAGGCCGCCGACGTGATCGGCGGCGCGACCCGCACCGAGAACCCGTTCCCGAAGGTGCCGGGGCTGCGCCACTCCACCGGCTCGTACCTGCTCGGGCTGATGCCCCCGGAGCTGCTCGCCACGCTCGACGTGCGGATTCCGGTGCTGCGCCGCGACCCGCACTACTTCCTCCCCACCCCGGGCGGCCTCGGCTCGCCGTACCTGCTCTTCGGCACTGACACCGCCGCCACCCGGGCACAGCTCGCCGAGTTCTTCTCCCCCGCCGACGTGGCCGCCGACGACGCCATGCAGGCCGAGCTGGCCGCGCTGCGGGAGGACCTCGCGCCGGCCTGGCTGGCCGAGCCGCTGACCGTCGAGGAAACCGCCGAGAGGTACGTCCGCCCGGCGCTGCGCGCGGTCTTCGTCGATCTTGTGCGGGGCTCGGTCGCCGACTACCTGGCCCGGTTCGAGTTCCGCTCCGAACTGCTGGTCAGCATGTACGCGGTCACCGACGGCCTGTCCGGGCTCAACGCCGGCCCGGACGACCCCGGCACCGGCCACAACTTCCTCGTGCACAACATGTGCCGGCTGCCCGGATCCGGCGGTACCTGGATGATCGCCGAAGGTGGGATGGGCACCGTCTCGCGGACGTTCGCCGAGGCCGCGCGCGCCGCCGGCGCGACGATCCTGACCGGTACGCCGGTACGCGCGGTCACCCTGGACGGCGGCGCGGCGAGCGGAGTGGTGCTGGCCGACGGTCGGGAGGTCGCCGCCCGGGTGGTGCTCGGCGCGTGTGACCCGTACCGGCTGATGGAGCTGTTGCCCGACGGCGCGCTCCCGGCGCGGCTCGGCGAACGGATGGCGGCGGTCCGCCGGCCCGGCACCACGCTCAAGCTCAACCTGGCGCTCACCGGGCTGCCCCGGTTCTCCTGCCTGCCGGACGGTACGCCGAGCCCGTTCGGTTCGACCATCCACCTGCTGCCCGGTTCGGCGTCACTGGTCGGCGGGGCGGACGCGTCGCCGATGACCGCGCTGCGCGCGATGTGGGCGGACGTGCAGGCCGGGCGGCTGCCGGCGGAGCCCACCATCGAGTGGTACCTGCACACCACAGTCGACCCGTCGCTCTCCGACGCGGCCGGGCACCACTCGTCGGCGCTCTTCGTCCAGTCGGTCCCGTACGAGCTGGCCGGCACCACCTGGGACGCGGCGCTGCCCGGTTACGTCGACCGGCTGATCGGGATCGTCGAGCGGTACGCCCCCGGCACCGCCGACCTGATCGCCGACGCGGTGCCGTTGCCGCCGCCCGGCATCGAGGAGCACTTCGGCATCACCGGCGGGCACATCCACCACGTCGACAACACGGTCTCGTTCACCGACCGGATGCCCTACGCCACCGGCATCGACGGCGTGTACGCCGGCAGCGCCGGCTGCCACCCGGCCGGCAGCGTCATCGGCGCAGCCGGCCACAACGCCGCCCGCCGCATCCTCAAAGACCTATCGACCTAGCTCCCCCAGCCCGTCGCGCCGTTGATCATGAAGTTACCGCCACCACACCCCGCCGTGGCAGGCAACAACTTCACGATCAACCAGGCCGTGGGGTGAGGGCCGGGGGTCAGATCACTGCTTCGCCGGCGGGGGCGGGGGTTTCGGCGTCCACGCGGTGGGCGCGCACCTTGTGGCCGACGCTCGTCAGGCAACGGCCGCTGGGCAGGTCGAAGCGCCAGCCGTGCAGCTGGCAGGTGAGCTGGTCACCCTCGACGATGCCGAAGCGGGTCAGGTCCGCCTTCAGGTGCGGGCAGCGGCGCTGCACCACCCAGTCGCCCAACGTGATGTCCTCGGCGTCGGTGGTGCGCTCGTGCTCGTCGTACCAGCCCTCGGCGTACTGCAGCCGCTCCTCGGAGAGGCACTTGAAGAACGCGTAGACGAACTCGTTGTACTGGCCGATCCGGGCCGCCGAGAACCGGCAGGACAGGAAGAGCGAGTTGACCCAGTCCACCTCGTCGATGAAGAGCAGGTGCTCGATCAGCGACCGGTCGGTACGGAACCGGTAGCGGACCTTCTCCTCGGCGTACGGTCGGACCTCCTTGCCCGGGAAGTCCACCACGATCGACTCGACGCTCTCGCCGTCGTAGCCGACCAGGTCGAAGCGGACCGGACCGCCGACCCCCTTGGCCAGGTAGATCGACTCGTCCAGCAGCGGCTCGATCCGACGCTTCATCTCCCCGAGCACGTCCACCTCGGGGTGCCGCCAGGACGCCTTCTCCGCCTCGATGATCGGGCGCTTGCGCTCCCGCATCTCCTCCAGGTGGGCGACCTTGTTCGCGAAGAACTCCTGCACCGGCACCGGGTGGGTGGTGCTCGCGCCCTCGGTGGTGACCTCGGCGACGCTGCCCGGCAGCAGCACGATCCCGTTGGTGCCGCCGACCTTGGCGTACTCCGACAGGAAGACGGACTGGTCGGGGAAGATGTTGCCCTCGTCGCCGTGGATGTCGTTGAACTGCCACAGGGCGTCGTCGAGGAAGCACGGCGGGCCGGCGATCGGGAAGACGTGCGACGCCTTCAGGTCGTCGATGTAGCGCCAGGTCCGGTCGAACTGCCGGTCCCGCTTCTGCTTGCCGAACGCGGTCTTCGCCGCCTGCGGCAGCTCGTAGACCATCGGGTACCAGATCGCGCCGGAGAACTGGAGCAGGTGCGCGTGCACGTGCCCCAACTCGGCAAAGACGCTCAGGTCGGTGGGGCGGGCGTCGTTCTGGTTGAGCAGCCGCACCCCGTCGTACTCCACCCAGAGCGACGAGTCGCCGATCGGCCCGTCGGTCGGGCTGGTCAACGCCTGAATCATGATCTTCAGGCCGCCGGGCAGCTCCACCACCTGCTCGTTGGGCGCCTTCAGGAACTTGGTGAAGCCCAGCGCCCGGAACTCGTCCTCCATCTCCGAGGTGGGGAACTCGGGGAGCAGGACGGTGGCGTCCTTGGAGACGAAGTCCCGCAGGTGCTTCGCGTCGAAGTGGTCCCGGTGCAGGTGGGAGACGTACAGGTAGTCGACCTGACCCAGGCTCTCCCAGTCCAGCAGTGAGTTGTCCGGGAAAGGGAACCACGAGGCGAAGTAGGCCGGGTTGACCCACGGGTCGCACAGGATGCTGCCCGCAGCCGTGTCGATCCGCATGCTGGCGTGCCCGGTTCCGGTCACTCGCACCGCACAGTCCCCCTCAAACAGACAATCAGGTGTACGCCAAACGCTACCGGAGCGAGTCTGACCACCGCCCCGCGACGCCGGTAGTGCCGTTCGGCCCGCCCGCAACAGGCCGCCCGCCCCTCGCCGCCCACGCCCCGTGGGCGGCCTTCGACAGCTCCCGGCTCTCCCCGCGAGTCATGCCGTTCCCTCAACTGGCCGGACCCTGCGCCGGGCCTGACGCAAGGCGTGCCAGACTAACGAAAGATCCGATCGCGAGGGAAGGACCGACAGTGGCAGGAAGCGAGCCGGTAACGTCGCCAGACCAGCACAAGCCCGGGCACCGCAAGGCCGGGCAGATCGGCGCCGTGCTGTCCGCACTGGCGCTGCTGGCGATGATCTGCGGCAACCACGAGGGCAGGGTCGAGGACATCTGGCTGATCGGCCTGGCCGCGCTGCTGCTGATCATCGTGATCGGCGACATCGTGCTGCGGCGCAGCGGTCTGCGCTCCTGACCCGACCCACCGCCGGACGTCGGCCGAGAACGCCGAGGGCCCGCCCCCACCCGGGGGACGGGCCCTCGTCCGTACGCGTCGGGGTCAGCGCCCGAAGAGGATGTCCTGCACGTCCTTGAGCGCGGCGTCGACCTCGGCCTCGAAGTAGCCACCCGGCACCAGGCCGAATCGGAGGGTGTCCAGGTCCTTCGGGTCGACCGGCATCGGGTTGCGCCGCTGCATGCCACCGAGCAGCGTCTCGAAGAACCGGTCCACCTGGTCGGGGTCGTACCCGCTGCCGAACCGGCGCACCTGGAAACTACGGCGGATCTGGTCGACCCGGTACAGGTCGCTGCCGGGCGGACCAGCCATCGGGGGGCCACCCATGGGCGGGCCACCCATCGGCGGGCCGGCGACCGCTGGCGGGCCGGCCATCGGCGGGCCACCCATGCCCTGCTGCGGCAGCGGAGGCGGACCGGCCGGACCACGGCGCATGTCGCGCAGGTCCCGCTCCGGCATCCGGATCTCGGCGGTCATGTCGGCGCGACCGTGCCGCCCGGCCTCGAAGCCGTCGAAGCGCGGCTCCTCCGGCGGCGGCGGATAACCGCCGGGCGCGCGCTGGTCGTCGGGGCCGTACCCGCCACGCTGGTCGTCCGGGCCGTACCCACCGGGCCCACGCTGGTCGTCCGGGCCGTACCCACTGGGGCCGGCGGGCAGGCCGCGCTGCGGCATGCCGTGGCCGCCCATCGGACCGGGGCCCATCGGGCCACCGGGGCCCATCGGAGGGCCGGCCGGGCCACGTGGCGCGTCGTAACCACCGCCGCGAGGGGCATCGTACCCACCGGCGAAGGCACCGGTCGGCTCGTCGTAGCGACCGTAGGGCGGGCCGGCCTGCGCGGGCATCGGCCGGGGCGGCATCGGCTGCGGAACCATGCCCCGGTCATCCCGCATCGGCGGCCCCATCCGGTCCGGTGGGCCCATCCGGTCACCCATCCGGGGGTCGGCACCGCGCCCGGCGCTGTTGCGCTCCTCCAGCTCGGCCAGCTGCCGCTCGACCCGATCCAGGTGCAGGTCGACCTGCCACTCGTCATAGCCGTTGAAGCGGACCCGGAAGACGACGTCGTGAACCTCCTGGGAGGCCACCGGGGCGCCGACCTGTCGGCCGTCGAGCGTCGCCTCGACCCGGTCGAGGAAGGCATCCACCTCGTCGACCTTGTATCCCCGGCGGAGCGCCTTGCGCCGGAAACGCTGACCCTGACTCGCCACTATGTCTCCTGGTCTCGTTCGCCACGCCCGGTCACGCCGGTGCCTCTCCGGCGCGGTCGGTGAAGGTGTCGTTGTCCTCGGCGGCGGCGAGCTGGCCACACGCGCCGTCGATCTCGCGGCCCCGGGTGTCCCGAACTGTGGTGGACACCCCGGCCTCGCGCAACCGCCGGACGAACTCCCGCTCGACCGGCTTCGGGCTCGCGTCCCAGCGGCTGCCCGGCGTCGGATTGAGCGGAATGAGGTTCACATGGGCCAACTTGCCGGCCAGCAGCCGACCGAGCAGGTCGGCTCGCCACGGCTGGTCGTTCACGTCCTTGATCATCGCGTACTCGATCGACACGCGGCGGCCCGTCCGGGCGGCGTAGTCCCACGCTGCGTCCAGCACCTCGGCTACCTTCCAGCGCTGGTTTACCGGCACGAGTTCGTCGCGCAGATCATCATCGGGCGCGTGCAACGACAGCGCAAGGGTCACTGAGAGGTCTTCGCTGGCCAGTCGGCGGATGGCAGGAACCAGGCCGACCGTGGAAACGGTGATGTGCCGCTGGGACAGACCGAGCCCCTCCGGAGCCGGGCTGACCAGCCGACGGATCGCCGCGATCACCCGGTTGTAGTTGGCCAGCGGCTCGCCCATGCCCATGAAGACGACGCGCGACAGCCTCGGCGGGGAGCCGGCCACCACGCCGGAGGCGGCCACCCCGGCCATGTACACCGCCTGGTCGACGATCTCCGCCGTCGACAGGTTGCGGGTCAGCCCCGCCTGGCCGGTCGCGCAGAACGGACAGGCCATGCCACACCCCGCCTGGCTGGAGATGCAGACGGTCACCCGGTCCGGGTAGCCCATCAGCACGCTCTCCACCAGCGCACCGTCGTGCAGCCGCCAGAGCGCCTTGCGGGTGGCGCCGTCGTCGCAGGCCAACTCGCGCACCGGGGTGAGCAACGGCGGCAGCAACTGGTCGGCCAGCCGTTCCCGGGTCGCCGCGGGCAGATCGGTCATCGCCTGCGGGTCGCGGACCAGCCGCCCGAAGTAGTGGTTGGAGACCTGCTTGGCGCGGAAGGCCGGCTCCCCCAACCCGGTAACCAGCGCCTGGCGGCCGGCCAGGTCCAGGTCAGCGAGGTGCTGAGGGGGCATGGAGGCCCGGCGCGCGGCGGGGGCGACCGAGGTGGCGGGGATCAAGGGCAGGCTCGTCATGGCTGGTCCAGTGTGTCACGCCGTCGGCGGCGGGCGCCGGTCCGGAGGTGTCGAACGGGGCGCGACCACCGGAGCCGGAGGACCGGGTAGCCGTGATTCATACCTCAGCCCACCACCGGCACGAGGACCGCCAACAGCAGGTAGGCCGTCGGCACCGCGAACAGGATCGAGTCCAGTCGGTCCATCAGACCGCCGTGGCCGGGCAGCAGGTTACTCATGTCCTTCACGCCCAGATCCCGCTTGATCATCGACTCGGCCAGGTCGCCGAGGACCGCCGCGCAGGACACGGCCACCCCGAACAGCGCACCCCACCAGGGGGCCACCTCGAACATCAGCCACAGCAGCAACGCGCTGCCCACCGCCGCCGCGGTGACCGAGCCGGCGAAGCCCTCCCAGGACTTCTTCGGGCTGATCGACGGGGCCATCGGATGCTTGCCGAAGGAGACCCCGGCCGCGTACCCACCGGTGTCCGAGAGGACCACCCCGATCAGGGTGGCCAGGATGCGCAGCGGGCCATCGTCGGGGGCCGCCGCCAGCAACGCCGCGAAGCCGGCCAGGAACGGCACGTAGACGGCGATCAGGGTGGCCGCGGTGAGATCCCGCTGGAAGCCGGCCGGCCCGTCACCCAACCGCCAGATCATGGTGCCCAGCACCGTGACCAGCAGCCCCAGGCTGAGCGCGTCCGGGCCGGCGAACCAGGCCAGCCCCACCGTCAACACGCCACCGGCGATCAGCGGCACCAGCGGCGGGTGCGCGCCGCTGCGCCGGACCGCCCGGGCCATCTCCCAGATGCCGACCGCGACCGCGGCGGCGATCACCGGCAGGAACGCCAACGGGTAGACGACCAGCGGCACCACGATCAGCGCGCCGAGGCCGAGCCCCACCCCGATCGCCGCGGGAAGGTTGCGTCCGGCGCGCCCGGTGCCCACCTGCTGGGTGGCCGGTCGGTCGAGGCTGGCCCGACGTCGCCCCTTCGGCCGTCGACCGGTCGTCGGCGCCTCGTCCGGCACCACCTCGGCCCGGACGGGCTCGATCAGCTCGGTCGGGTACCCCGGGTCGTCGACACCGGCGGGAGGGCCGTCGACAGGGCCCGGCTCGTCGAAGCGCCCACGGTCCGGGCCGTCGTACCGGGGCGGCCCGTCGCCAGCGGCGGGGAGACGATCGAGGTACCGGTCGCCACGACCCCGGTCGTCGTACCGGTCGGGCTGGTTCCGGTCGTCGAACCGAACATGCCGGTCGCGGTCGTCGAAGCCGTCGTCCGGACGGACCGGGCGGCCACGCTCGTCGTACGGGTCAGCGGGGCGCGGGTCGGCGTACGGCCGGGCGTGCGGCTCGGCGTACAGCTCGGGGCCGGCGGCCGGACGGCGGCTCCACTGGCCGGCCTCCAGCTCCTGGTCCGGCCACGGCAGCGCCACGGGGCGCTCCGGCCGGTCCCAGCCGCGAGGCTCACTGCCGTAGGGGTCGGGGTGGGACATCACGCACCGCGACGCGGCACGAGAACCACCACATGACGCAAGACCACAAGCATCCCCTACACGTGCGATGTTCCTCCGATTGACCGCCCCGACGGTCGGTCGATCCCCGGTGTTCACCACCCGGTGGCCGGGAATCCTGCCGAGCCTACTGCACACACCGGACCGGCACGGCGGACGAGGCACGCCGACCGACCCCATCCCTCGCCGCCGGGCCGTGCCCGGCGACGCACACCCGTCCGGTACGACAGGCCACAGGCGATCCGCAGCCGTCGATCCGACTCGTTCGGTGCTCGATCGACTACTGAGCCGTCACCGCGGGCGTGGTCCGCTGGTGGGGCGCCGACACCCGTCGGCGCGTCCGCACGGGGGAAGGGCACTCACATGTACAAGTTCGGTCTCGCGGTGCTGACCGTGGCCGCCATGGTCCTGGCAGCGGCGTCACCGGCAGCCGCCAGCACGACACAGACCCGGATCACCATCGACCGCCACGCCAGCGAGCTGTTCCCGTTCGAGCCGCCCGCCGCCGAGCCGGGCGTGACGTACCCGGCAACGTCGGTCACCGCCACCGCCCGCAACTGCCCGGCCGGCTTCGTCCTCATGTCGGCGTCGCTGGTGCAGGACGGCCTGCCGACCCTCTGGGCCACCGGGGGACGCGGCGCTGGCGAGGTCGTCTGTGACGGCGGCACCGTCGAACTCTCGATGGCGTTCGCCCGCGTCACTCCGGCGCTGCACCCCGGCCGGGCAACCGCCCGCTTCTCGCTGCGGGACGCCGACACCGGCGAGCAGTTCGCCGAGCGCACCAGGACCGTCTGGATTCCCTGCTGACCGACAACACGAGGCCCGTTCCCGAGGTCGGGAACGGGCCTCGAAGCATGCGTCACACCTCGAGCAGCTCGGTTTCCTTGTGCTTCACCAGGTCGTCGATGGTGGCCACGTAGCGCTGGGTCAGGTCGTCGAGTTCCTTCTCGGCGCGGCGGCCGTCGTCCTCGCCGGCCTCGCCGTCCTTGACGATCCGGTCCAGCTCCTCCTTGCCACGGCGGCGGACGTTGCGGATCGCCACCTTGGCCTCCTCGCCCTTGTGCCGAGCCACCTTGATCATGTCGCGGCGGCGTTCCTCGGTCATCTGCGGGAGCAGGATGCGCAGCTGGGTGCCCTCGTTGTTCGGGTTCACCCCGAGGTCCGAGTCGCGGATCGCCTTCTCCATCGCGTTGATCTGCGAGTTGTCGTACGGCTTGATGACGGCCATCCGCGGCTCGGGGACCGCGATGGACGCCATCTGCGTCAGCGGCGTGGGCGTGCCGTAGTAGTCGATGATGACCTTGGAGAACATGGCGGCGTTGGCGCGACCGGTACGGATGGCGCCGAACTCCTCCTTGGCGTGCTCAACCGCACGGTCCATCTTTTCCTCGGCCTCGAGGAGGGTGTCGTCGATCACCGGTCTCCTCGCCTCCTTCTGTGCTCGTCGTGGGCTCTGCTGAAAGTCGTCAGACCGCTGCCGTCGCCGTCTGCGGGACTCAGGCGGTGATCAGGGTGCCGATCTTGTCGCCACCCACCGCGCGGATGATGGTGTCGTCACCCTGCGCGCCGAAGACCAGCATCGGCAGGCCGTTCTCCATGCAGAGGCTGAACGCCGCCGCGTCGGCCACCCGCAGGTTGCGGCGCAGCACCTCGGAGAAGGTGATCGAGTCGAGCTTGCTGGCGGTGGGGTCGATCCGTGGGTCGGCGGTGTAGACGCCGTCCACGCCGTTCTTGCTCATCAGCACCACGTCGGCCCGGATCTCCAGCGCCCGCTGGGCGGCCACCGTGTCGGTGGAGAAGTACGGCATCCCGGCGCCGGCGCCGAAGATGACCACGCGGCCCTTCTCCAGGTGCCGGATGGCCCGCAGCGGGATGTACGGCTCGGCGACCTGGGCCATCGTGATGGCGCTCTGCACCCGGGTCTCGATGCCCTCCTTCTCCAGGAAGTCCTGGAGGGCCAGGCAGTTCATCACGGTGCCGAGCATGCCCATGTAGTCGGCGCGGGCCCGGTCCATCCCACGCTTCTGCAGCTCCGCGCCGCGGAAGAAGTTGCCCCCGCCGACCACCACGGAGACCTGCACGCCGCGGCGGACCACTGTGGCGATCTGCCGGGCGATGGCCTGGACGACGTCCGGGTCGACGCCGATCGCGCCGCCACCGAAGACCTCACCGGAGAGCTTCAGCACCACCCGGCGGGCACGCCCCGGCGGCGGTGCCGTCGGATCGTCCAGCTCCAGCGTCCGGTCACTCACAACCTGCGTCATCCGCCCCGCCCTTCCCCACGCGCACGCCCCGTGCGGCGCGTACCGCGAACCTGCCGCTGCCGACCCTATGTGACGAGGAGGCCGCGGTGCCTGTCACGTACACCGGCGGCCTCCTCGTTGACGTCTTCTGCCCACGGGCGCGCGCGGCGCCCGGTGGCGGCTCAGGCCTGGCCGACCTCGAACCGCACGAAGCGGGTGACCTCGATGCCGGCCTCGGCCAGCAGCTGCTTCACCGACTTCTTGTTGTCGGCCACCGACGCCTGCTCGACCAGGACGAAGTCCTTGAAGAAGGAGTTCACCCGACCCTCGACGATCTTCGGCAGGGCCGCCTCGGGCTTGTTCTCCTCGCGGGCGGTCTGCTCGGCGATGCGCCGCTCGGACTCGACGACCTCCGCCGGAACCTCGTCCCGGGTGAGGTACTTCGGCCGCATCGCGGCGATCTGCATGGCCACACCACGGGCGTCGGCGTCGCCGGCTTCGTCGCTCTTGCCGGTGTACGACACCAGCACGCCGACGGCCGGCGGCAGGTCCTGGGCCTTGCGGTGCAGGTAGATGGCGATGGTGCCCTCGACCCGGGCGAACCGGTTGAGCACCAGCTTCTCGCCGATCTTGGCGGACTGCTCCTGGATCAGGTCCGCGACGACCTTGCCGTCGAGCTCGGTGGCGAGCAGCTCCTCGGCGGAGTTCACGCCGGAGCGGTCACCGTGCTCGACCAGCTGCTGGGCCAGCGCGATGAACGAGTCGGTCTTGGCGACGAAGTCGGTCTCGCAGTTGAGCTCGAGCAGCGACTTGCCGGAGTGGGCGACCAGGCCGTTCGCGGCCGTACGGCCGGCCCGCTTGCCGACGTCCTTGGCGCCCTTGACGCGCAGGATCTCGACGGCCTTGTCGAAGTCGCCCTCGGCCTCGGTCAGCGCCTTCTTGCTGTCCATCATGCCGGCGCCGGTGAGGTCGCGGAGCTTCTTGACGTCCGCGGCGGTGATTTGGGACATGGCTCTCTCTTCGGTGTTGAGACGGCGTGTGGATGGTCAGAGGTGCCGGTTACCCGGATCCGGGCGGATCGTGCCCGGCGTACCGTCGCTGCCCGCCGTCCGCGAAAACGGACGGCCGGGCAGCGACGGTGCGATCACTCCGCGGTGGCGGTCGCCGGCTGCTCGGTGGCGGCCTGCGCCGGCTGCTCCGGGGTGGCGGGCTGCTCGGCGGCGGCAGCGGCGGGCTGCTCGGCCGGAGCGGCCGACTCGTCGGCCTTCTTCGGCTCGAGCAGCTCGCGCTCCCACTCGGTCAGCGGCTCGTCGCTCGCGACGCCCTCGGGCTTCTCGTCGTTGCCCCGGCGACGGCCGGAACGCGCGATCAGACCATCCGCGACGGCGGCGGCGACGACCTTGGTCAGCAGCTCGGCCGAGCGGATCGCGTCGTCGTTACCCGGGATCGGGAAGTCGACCTCGTCCGGGTCGCAGTTGGTGTCCAGCACCGCGATGACCGGGATGCCCAGCTTGCGGGCCTCGTCGACGGCGATGTGCTCCTTCTTGGTGTCGACGATCCACACCGCGGCGGGAAGCTTCTGCATGTCCCGCAGGCCACCGAGGGTGCGGGTCAGCTTGATCTTCTCGCGGGAGAGCTGCAGGGTCTCCTTCTTGGTGTAACCGGCGGCGGTGCCGCTCAGGTCACCCAGACCCTCCAGCTCCTTCATCCGCTGCAGCCGCTTGTACACGGTCTGGAAGTTGGTCAGCATGCCACCGAGCCAGCGGTGGTTGACGTACGGCTGGCCGACCCGGGTCGCCTGCTCGGCGATCGCCTCCTGGGCCTGCTTCTTGGTGCCGACGAACAGGATGCTGCCACCCTCGGCGACGGTCCCACGCACGAACTCGTACGCCTTCTCGATGTACTCGAGGGTCTGGCGCAGGTCGATGATGTAGATGCCGTTGCGCTCGGTCATGATGAAGCGCTTCATCTTCGGGTTCCAGCGCCGGGTCTGGTGCCCGAAGTGGACACCGCTCTCCAGCAGCTGACGCATGGTCACGACGGCCATGGTTGGGGTACTCCTCAAGGTCCCTGGTTGTCACGCCCGACCGGTGGCCGGGCGTCCTGGCGCCTGGTCGCCGACCCATGGTGGGCCCGATCAAGATCGGGACCAGGGAGGCCGTCGCTCCACGACGATTCGTGAAGAGGGCGCGCGAGGTCGACCGCACGAGGCGGTCGCCAGTTGGCCAGTGTACGCCCTTCACCCGTTCAGCCGCCCCGGGGTGCGCGCGGGGCGCCGCCCCGGGCTCCCGCCCCATCGCCCGAGTTGCGGGAAGATCGCGCTGGTTCCTGGAAATAGTGGCCTCCGCGTCGCCAGAGGCCACTATTTCCAGGTTGTTGTGCGTCTCTGGCCGCACGCGAGCCGCCAGCCGGCGGCGAGCGCGGCCGGTCAGCCGGCGGCGAGGCAGGGCCGGGTCAGCCGGCGGCGAGCGCGGCGGCCACGAAGAGCACCAGACCGACGGTCAGGTAGGCCGTCGGCGGGCGGAGCCAGCCGCGACCGTTGTCGGAGAGCGCCAGACCTCCGGTTCGGAGCCCGTACAGCCCGGTCGCGAAGATCGGCAGGCCGGCGACCAGGGCGATGCCCACCACGACGTTCCCGGCGTCCACCGGGTCGCCGGTCACGCCCGCGAGCAGCACCCGCAGCGCGGGGACCTCGAAGATCAACACCAGCAGGGCGAAGAGTACGGCCAGCACCGGTCGGCGGGTCCGGTAGACGCCGTCGGCGGCCGGCGGGTACAGCGGCGGCTCGGCAGCGGGCAGGTCGGGTCGGGGGCCGATCCCCGGCATCGGGCCGGTCGGCATCTCCAGCGGGTGCGGCGGCTCGCCGCCACCCCGGGTCGGCTCGATGATCGGGTACGCAGTGAGCGGGGCGGGACGAGCCTGGTCAGCGAGCACGCTGGCCGGCGACGTGGTGTCGCGGGCGGTCTCCGACGTGACGTTCGCCAGCGGGGTCTCGACGGCGGCCGGTTCCCGGGCGGCCCGACGACCGGGCAGCTCACCCGAGACCTCCGAGGGGTCCCGGTCCGCCCTGCGCGAACGGGTCGCCCGGTATCCGTCGGCCTCGGGCCGGGCGTCACCGAGGGGGTCCACCGCACCGAAGCGTCCGGAGTCGTTCTCCACCGCCCCGAACCGCCCGGACTGGGCGTCGACCGCCGGGAAGCGGCCGGAGTCCCGCTCCGGGGTGCCGAAACGGCCCTGGTCCACGGCGCCCAGGCGACCCGGGTCCGGCTCCGGCGTACCGCCGAAACGGCTCGCGTCCACCGCGCCGAAACGCCCCGAGTCCGACTCTCGGCGGCGGCCGACACCGGTGTCCTCGACGGATCGGGTGTCCTCCGCGCCACGCTGCTCGGGAATCTCGCCGTCCCGGTACCGCGGTTCGCCCGCGCCGCGCCACTCCGACTCGCCGTAACCGCGACCCCGCTCGTCGGGGTACCAGCGCGACTCCTGATCTTCCGGAAAACTCCGTCGTCCGTCCACGTCAGGCACCGTATGCGACCGGCCACGCCCGCGCCATTTCAGCCCAGCCGTCCGCGCCGCCGATCAGCCGTGCCCCGGGGTACGAATGGTGACCGGCTGGTGAAAACAGGTCGGCGACGCCGCTAGCACAGCGTGGGCATGATCGTTTGACTGTCCACAGCACACCCGTTGTCCACAGCGGGGCCGCCGCCGGGTCGCGGCGATCGTCCTCCGGCGGGCACCGTGCCGGCCATGACGAAGCGGAACCAGGCGGTTGGCGCGTACGGCGAGCGGTGCGCGGCTCGGCACCTGACCGAGGCGGGGTTGCGCCCGATCGCCCACAACTGGCGCTGCCCGGCCGGGGAGATCGACATCATCGCGTGGGACGGGCCGGTGCTCGCCTTCTGCGAGGTGAAGACCCGCCGGGGTGACGGCTTCGGCAGCCCGGCCGAGGCGGTCGTGCCGGCCAAGGCCCGCCGGCTGCGTGGGCTCGCCGCGCGGTGGCTGACCGAAACCGGTACGACCGCCGAGGAGGTGCGTTTCGACGTGCTGTCCGTGCTGCTGCCCGACGCCGGGCCGGCGCAGGTCGACCACCTCAAGGGCGCGTTCTGACATGCGCGCCCGGAGGATCGGTGACGCGCCGTGAGCTACGCGAAGGTGCTCTGCGTGGGGCTGGTCGGGGTGACCGGCCACCTCGTCGAGGTGGAGGCCGACCTGGCCGCCGGCCTGCCGGCGGTGGTGATCTCGGGTCTGCCGGACACCGCCCTGCACGAGGCCCGTGACCGGGTCCGCGCCGCCGTGGTCAACTCCGGCCAGCGCTGGCCCAACCGGCGGATCACCCTCAACCTGCTCCCCGCCACGCTGCCCAAGTTCGGCTCGGCCTTCGATCTGGCCATCGCCGCCGCGCTGCTGGGCGGCTCGGGTGAGCTGCCGCTGCTTCCCCTGGAGGGGGTGGTGGTCCTCGGTGAGCTGGGGCTCGACGGGACGGTCCGGCCCGTACGCGGCGTCCTCCCGATGGTCGCCGCCGCGGCCCGGGCCGGCGTCACGCGGGTGATCGTCCCGGTCGGCAACGCGGCCGAGGCCGCCGTCATCCCCGGCGTACGGGTGCGCGCGGTGGACACCCTGCACCGGCTCGTCGCCTTCGTTCGCGACGGGACCCCACTGATCGAGCCACCGGCGGACATCCCCGCACCCGCGGCCGACGGACCGGATCTCGCCGAGGTCGCCGGGCAGCAGCTGGGTCGGCGGGCCCTGGAGGTCGCCGCTGCCGGCGGACACCACGTGGCGCTGCTCGGCCCGCCAGGCGCCGGCAAGACGATGCTCGCCGAACGGTTGCCGTCCATCCTGCCGGAGCTGGACGACGACGCGGCGCTGGAGGTCACCGCGTTGCACTCGGTCGCCGGGCTGCTGCCGCCCGGCGGTCGCCTGCTGCGGCGCCCGCCGTTCCAGGCGCCGCACCACACCGCGACCGTACCGTCGCTGGTCGGTGGCGGCTCGGGGCTGGCCCGGCCCGGCGCGGTGTCGCTGGCGCATCGCGGGGTGCTGTTCCTGGATGAGGCTCCCGAATTCAGCAAGGGCGCGCTGGAGGCGCTGCGCCAGCCGCTGGAGCACGGCCGGATCCAGTTGAGCCGCAGCGGGGGCGGCACCGTGTATCCGGCGCGCACCCAGTTGGTGCTGGCGGCCAACCCGTGTCCGTGCGCGAAGCCGGCCGGTGACGCGCACTGCGAGTGCTCGCCGCTGGTCCGCCGCCGCTACCTGGGTAAACTGTCCGGTCCGCTGCTCGACCGGATCGATGTCCAGGTGCGACTGATGCCGGTACGGGCGGCCGAGCTGATGGCGACCGACGGTGGCGTCGAGCCGTCGGCGACGGTCGCCACCCGGGTGGCGGCGGCCCGGCAGGCGGCGGCCGATCGCTGGGCCGACCTCGGCCGGCGGCTCAACGCCGAGGTGGACGGCCCGTACCTGCGCAGACCGCCGTGGCGACTGCCGGCCCGGGTCACCGTCGAGCTGCGTGGCCGGCTCGACTCCGGCTCGCTGTCGGCGCGCGGCTTCGACCGGGTGATCCGGATGGCCTGGACCATCGCCGATCTGGACGGCCGCGACCGACCGGACCAGGACGACGTCCGGGAAGCCCTGCAACTACGGACGGGGGAGGCGGCGTGAACGCCGAGGATGAACGCAGGTTGGCCCGGGTCGCCCTGACCTGGTTGGCGGAGCCGGGCACGCGCGCCGTGCACCGGCTGGTCGAACGCCACGGCCCGGTGGCGACCCTGGATCTGCTGCTCGACGGCGGCAGCCCGGACGGCTGGCTGCACACCACCGTCGCCGCACGCTCGGCGGCCGGCGACGCGCGGGCGGTGGCGGCCGAGGCTCTGGAACGGGCGGACCGACTGGGCGCCCGGCTGGTCACCCCGGACGACGAGGAGTGGCCGACCCCGGTCGCCGGCCTGACCACGTTGCGGCTGCCGGACGTCAGCCGCCGGGTGGACGCCGAGACCGCCCCGCCGCTGTGCTTCTGGGTACGCGGAAGCTGGCCACTCTCCGAAGCCCTGGACCGCTCGGTGGCGGTGGTGGGGGCCCGGGCCGCCACCGGCTACGGGCAGCACGTCGCGACCGAGCTGGGGTACGGGTTGGCGGAGCGGGACTGGACTGTCGTGTCCGGTGGCGCGTTCGGCATCGACGCCGCCGCCCACCGGGGCGCCCTCACCGCTGGCGGTCTGACCGTCGCGGTGCTCGCCTGCGGGCTCGACCGCCCGTACCCGATGGGCAACGCCGCGCTCTTCGACCGGATCGCCGAGACGGGTCTGCTGGTCAGCGAGTGGCCCCCGGGTGCCGAGCCGCTGCGACCCCGGTTCCTGATCCGCAACCGGGTGATCGCCGTCGGCACCCGGGGCACCGTCGTGGTGGAGGCCTCGGCGCGCAGCGGCGCGACGCAGACCGCGCGGCGAGCCCTCCACGCCAATCGGGTGACCATGGTGGTGCCGGGGCCGGTGACCTCGGCGATGTCCGTCGGCGCACACGAGTTCCTGCGCGAGTTCCCCGGCAAGGCCCGGCTGGTCGCCGGGGTGGCGCACGTGCTGGAGGAGGTGGGCCGGATCGGCGCGGACCTGGCCCCGTTGGCACGCGGGCCGCAGCGGGCCGCCGACACGCTCGACGACGACGCGCGTTCGCTACTGGAGGCGCTGCCCCGCCGGAGCGCGATGGGCGTGGACCGGCTCTCCGCCCGCGCCGGTGTCGACGTACGGACCGCGCTGCGCAAGCTGTCACTGCTGGAGGAGCTGTCCATGGTGGTCCGTCGCGAGGACGGCTACGCCCTCGCCCCGCCCGCGAAGTCCAAGCGGGCGGCGACATCGGAGACGTCAGGCCCGCCGTGAGGCTGAGCGGGTGCGACGCGGCTCGTCCGGTGCGGTGGTCGCCGGATGCCCGCACACCCTCCTGCTCGGGACCCCGGCCAGCTGCCATTGCCGGTACGGTGCCCGGTCATGGGTGCAATCAAGCCGTGGCACATCAGCGTGCTCTGCTGCCTCGCCACGACCGCCGTGCTGGTTGTCGGCGTGGTCGTCTTCCTGATCAAGAAGAACAACCGCCACCGGTAGGCGAAAGGCGGCACCGTCGGGTCCCGTGACGTGGGCGGACCGGCCGTAGGCTGTGGCGGTGTCAGCTGTCGGTGAGGGTGCCTGTCCCGGTGGACCGGCCGGCACCCTGGCGCGGCCCCGATGAGCCGCCCCGACCGGGGCACCCGGGCCATGCACCAGGCGCTGCCGCCGGCGCTGCGCGACGCTGTCGACGACTTCGCCGAGCACCTGTCCCGGGTCCGTAACCGGTCGGCGCACACCGTCCGCGCGTACGTCACCGATCTGGTGTCGCTGCTCGACCACGCCGTCCGGATGGGCTGCGTGGACCTGGCCGAGCTGGACCTGTCGGTGCTGCGCAGTTGGCTGGCGCGGCAGCGCACCACCGGCGCGGCCCGCACCTCGTTGGCCCGGCGGGCCGCGTCGGCGCGGGCGTTCAGCGGCTGGGCACACCGGGCCGGGCTGCTCCCCGCCGACGTGGGCGCCGCGCTGGCCAGCCCACGCGCGCACCGGGAGCTGCCCAGCGTGCTGCGCGCCGACCAGGCCGCCGCCCTGGTCGAGGCACCGTCCCGGCAGACCCCGCCCACCAACCCGCCGCCGACAAACCGAGCGCGCACGAACCCGGCCGGCCCGAACCAAGCCGGCCCGAACCAAGCCGGCCCGAACCAAGCGGGCACAGACCAGGAGCACACGAGCGTGGCCCGCGCGGACGCAGCGGCCGGATCGGCGCAGGGCGCAGCGGAGGAGGCCGAGGCGGTGTCGCTGCGCGACCGGGTGCTGCTGGAGCTGCTCTACGCCACCGGCGTACGGGTCAGCGAGGCGTGCGGGTTGGACGTCGGCGACGTCGATCACGGCCGGCGGGTGCTCCGGGTGTTCGGCAAGGGCGGAAAGGAACGCGCGGTGCCGTACGGGGTACCCGCCCAGCGGGCGTTGGACGACTGGCTGCGCCGGGGCCGCCCGGCGATGGTGGCCGCCCACTCCGGCGACGCGCTGCTGTTGGGTGCCCGGGGCGGTCGGCTCAACCCGACGACCGCGCGTCAGATCGTCGGTGCGTACGCCGAGACCGCCGGGCTGCCCCGGACCAGCCCGCACGGCCTCCGCCACTCCGCCGCCACCCACCTCCTGGAGGGCGGCGCCGACCTGCGCGCCGTGCAGGAGCTGCTCGGTCACTCGTCGCTGGCGAGCACCCAGATCTACACCCATGTCTCGGTCGAGCGGCTGCGTGCCGCGTACCGGCAGGCGCACCCGCGGGCCTGAGCAAGCGCCGGAGGGCGCCGAGCCCCGCGGTTACGATCATCGAGTGAGCGTCCCGCAGCCCCCTGAGCCGATCCCGGGCGCCCGCCTGCTCTTCTCCCTGGACCCGGCGGTCAGCCACCTCAACCACGGTTCGTTCGGCGCGGTGCCGATCGGCGTGCAGCGCGCCCAGCAGCGGCTGCGTGACGAGATGGAGGCGAACCCGCTGCGCTTCTTCACCCAGGGGCTGGTCGACCGGATCGCGCACACCCGTCGGCACCTCGCCAGCTTCCTGGGCGCCGACCCGGACGGCAGCGCCCTGGTCGGCAACACCACCACCGGCGTCGCCGTGGTGCTCCAGTCGGTGGGCCTGCAACCCGGCGACGAGGTGCTGAGCACCGACCACGGGTACGGGGCGGTGAGCCTGGCCATCCAGCGCGAGTGCCGGCGCACCGGCGCGGTCAGCCGGGTCCTGCCGATCCCGCTGTCGGCCACCGACGAGCAGATCGTGCAGACCATCCGGGCCGGCCTGCGCCCCGGGCGGACCCGGCTGCTCGTCGTCGACCAGCTCACCTCGGCCACCGCCAAACTCTTCCCGGTCACCGCCATCGCCCGGGTGGCCCGGGAACACGGCGTGCCAGTCCTGGTGGACGCCGCGCACGCCCCGGGCATGCTGTCCACCCCGGTGGCGAGCATCGGCGCGGACTTCTGGGTGGGCAACCTGCACAAGTGGGCGTACGCCCCGCGCGGGACCGCCCTGCTGACGGTGGCACCGCAGTGGCGGGACCGGATCGAGCCGCTGGTGGTGTCCTGGGAGCAGGAGTCGGACTTCCCGGCCCCGCTCGAGTGGCAGGCGACTCTCGACTACACGTCCTGGTTGGCCGCCCCGGCGGGCCTGTTCACGATGCGCAGTCTGGGTGTCGACCTGGTGCGCGCGCACAACGCCGCGCTCGCCGGGTACGGCCAGCGGGTGGTGGGAGACGCCCTGGGGGTGGCTCCGGCCGATCTGCCCAGCCCTGGCGGGCCGGAGGTGGCTCTGCGTCTCATCCCGCTGCCGCCCGGCACGGGCACCACGATCGGCGCCGCGCGGGCGTTGCAGACCCGGATCGGTGAGCGGCTCGCCGCCGAGGTGGCGGTGATGAGCTGGAACGGCCGGGGGTGGCTGCGGCTCACCGGGCAGGTCTACAACGCCGCCGACGAATACGACCGGCTGGCCGCACGGCTGCCGGCACTGCTCGCCCAGCGCTGACCGGACCGACCGGGAGCAGCCGCACCGGTCCGAGGCCGAGCAGGGCCAGCGGGTCGAGATAGTCATCGCCCCGGCGCAGACCCCAGTGCAGGCACGCCTCGACCGGGCAACCCGGATGCCCGGGCAGCAGCTCGCCGAGCGGCGCGCCGGCACCAACCGGCTGGCCGGGGCGTACGGCGGGTTGGACCGGCTCGTAGGTGGTCCGCAGCCCGTCCGGGTGGCCCACGGTGACCACCGGTCGGCCGGCTACCGGGCCGGCGAAGAGCACCGTGCCCGCCCCGGCGCTGCGGATCACCGCTGCGGCCGGGGCGGCCAGGTCGACGCCACGATGGCCGGGCAGCCACGGGCGGGGCGGCGGGTCGAAGCGGCGCACCAGCCGTGGCGGCCCGTCGACCGGCCAGCGGAACCGCCCGGTGGGCGCCGGGTCGGCGACCGGCACCGTCAGGGCCGCGACCGGCACTGTCGGCGTCGGTGGTTGGCCGGGGACCGCCGCGCCCAGCACCGCCAGCCCGCAGAGCTGGACGGTCAGCGCGAGCGGGAGCACGGCGCTGAGCAGCACGGTGCGTCGGATCGAACGGAGGGCTGGCGGTCGCATGACGGCAGTCTCCGACCCTGGCGGGGTCGTCCACCAGCCCGGCCGGCGGGCCTGTGGACAACCGGCGGCGCTGTGGACGAGCACCCGACGGCTTCGATGATCTGTTATGCGCTGTCCCCCGGCCCGACGCGGGTGCGCCGCCGTACCTCCGGTGCCCGTTTTCGGAGCGCCAGGAAGGGCCTAGGCTGTGCCGCGTACGGCGGGTGCCGCCGTCTGCACCGGGGAGGCCCACATGACCACTCACGCTGACCGGACGTCGCCGCTCACCGGGCCGACGGTGGCCGACGTGAGCGGCCCGTCGAGGCTCGCCGAGCCGGACGAGACGATCAGCGCGGAGGAGTTGCAGCTCGCGGCCCGCAACCACGGCATCCCGTTGGAGGCGCTGCGCTACGACGTCACCCCGGCCGGGCTGCACTACCTGCTGATCCACTACGACATTCCGGCGCTCGACCCGGCGACGCACACGCTGAGCATCGGCGGGGCGGTGGACCGGCCGTTGACGGTGACCCTCGCCGACCTGCGCGAGCGCCAGCGGGTCACCCAGCAGGTGACGTTGGAGTGCGCCGGCAACGGCCGGGCCCTGCTGCACCCCCGGCCGGTCAGCCAGCCGTGGCTGGTCGAGGCGGTCGGCAACGCCGAGTGGACCGGCACCCCCCTCGCTCCGCTGCTGCGGGAGGCGGGCATCGACCCGGAGGCGGTGGACGTGGTCTTCACCGGCGCCGATCACGGCGTGGAGCGCGGGGTCGAGCAGGACTACCAGCGTGCGCTTCCGGTCGCCGACGCGCTGCGTGAGGAGGTGCTGCTGGCGTACGAGATGAACGGCGCTCCCCTGCTGCCGCAGCACGGCGCGCCGCTGCGGCTGATCGTGCCGGGCTGGTACGGCATGGCGCACGTGAAGTGGGTCCACTCGATCGAGCTGCGGACCGAGCCGTTCGCGGGGTACCAGAACGCGGTGGCCTACCGGGTACGCCGCGACGCCGACGACCCGGGGGTGCCGGTCACCCGGATCGAGCCGCGTGCGCTGGTCCGCCCGCCCGGCTTCCCCGATTTCATGTCCCGCCGTCGGGTGCTGCGCCCCGGCCCGTGCACCCTGGATGGTCGGGCCTGGTCGGGGCACGCGCCGGTGGTGGCAGTGGAGGTGACCACCGACGGCGGGGAGAGCTGGGCGCCGGCCGAACTGGACCCGACGGACGCCGGAGATTTCGCGTGGCGGCGCTGGCGGCACGAGTGGGTCGCCACGCCCGGCCGGTACGTGCTCGGCGCGCGGGCGACCGACGCGTCCGGGCGGACCCAGCCGGTCGAGCAACAGTGGAACCGTGGCGGCTTCGCCAACAACATGGCGCAGCGGGTCGAGGTCGTGGTGCCCGCCGAGTGACCGGCTGGTGTCAGGCCACGGGTGGGGGGCCCGTGGCGCGGCACCGCGGCTGGGGTGCGCTCAGCCGCCGAAGCCGGAGTCGGCGGGCAGCGAGATGTCGGGCTTCTCCAGCTCCTCGACGTTGACGTCCTTGAAGGTCATCACCCGGACATTCTTCACGAAGCGGGCGGGACGGTACATGTCCCACACCCAGGCGTCGTGCATCTCGACCTCGAAGTAGACCTCGCCGTCGGAGTTGCGCACGTGCAGGTCGACCTGGTTCGCCAGGTAGAACCGCCGCTCCGTCTCCACCACATAGGAGAATTGGCGGACAATGTCGCGGTACTCCCGGTAGAGCTGCAGCTCCATCTCGGTCTCGTACTTCTCGAGATCTTCCGCGCTCATCGCACTCCGCCTTCCATGGCCACATCTTCCCCCACCGGCGCCGGAGGCCGAGGCTGCTCGCCCAACGCCACGCCGACGGTACCCCCTGACGCCCGTGAGCGCTCCATCGGCTCATCCGGACCCTGGCCGCCGGGCCGCCGGGCGCGCGGTGGCCGGCCGTCGCGGCCGGAGACCGCTGCCACATTGACGTACGAGAACCGGTGCTCCCGGCACGGTCCGTGCTCCCGCAGCGCCGCCGAGTGCTCCGGGGTGATGTAGCCCTTGTGCTCGGCGAAGCCGTACGCCGGGAACACCCCGTCCAACTCCACCATGAGCCGGTCCCGGGTGACCTTGGCGAGCACACTGGCCGCCGCCACGCACGCGGCCACCCGGTCGCCCTTCCACACCGCCAGCCCGGGCACGCCCAGGCCGTCCACGCCGAAGCCGTCGGTCAGCACGTACTCCGGGCGGGTGGTGAGCGAGGCGAGCGCCCGGCGCATCGCGGCCAGGTTGCACACGTGCAGGCCCCGGGCGTCGACCTCCTCGGCCGGGATGACCACCACGGCGTACGCGAGGGCGCGGTCCACGACCTCCGCGTACACCCGTTCCCGGCTGGCCGGGGTGAGCAGCTTCGAGTCGGCCAGCCCCTCGATCTCGCCGCGCCGTCCCTCGGGCAGCACCGCCGCGGCGGCGACCAGTGGACCGGCGCACGCCCCCCGACCAGCCTCGTCCGCACCGGCGACGTGCCGGAAGCCACGCCGCTGCAACGCCCGCTCCAGGGCGTACAGGCCGGCCTCACGGCGCACCACGGTACGCGGCGGGGTCAGCATGACGTCTCCTCTTCCTGGCCTGTGGTGGCGGGCTGCCCCAGCCGGGTCAGCAGGGCGGGCAGTTCCGGTGGGTAGAACCGGTCGCCGCTGGCCGCCAACTCGTCGGGAAGCCACCAGCGGTGGCCGGCGATGCTGCGCCGCTCGATGTCGTTGAAGCCGGTGGTGTCCACCCGCCAGGAGTCCACCCGGAAGAGGAAGAAATCCTGCTCCTGGCGGTACCAGACGCCGTCGAAGGAGAACTCGGTCGCGTCGGACCAGACCGGCTCGCCCAGCGCGGCCGGGTCGAGCAGCAGGCCGGTCTCCTCGGCCAACTCCCGGGCCGCGCCCGCCGCCGGGGACTCCAGCGGGTCGAGCCCGCCGCCGGGCGTGAACCAGTAGCGGTGCCCGGGTCGGGCCGGGTCGAAGCCCTCGAACAGCAGGACCCGGCCGGCCGCGTCGACGAGCAGCACGCGGGCCGCGCGTCGAGGGGTGTGGACACGGTCGTCGCTGTTCGCGACTGCGGGGCTCGGACGTTCACTCCTCGCGCTCACGGTCACCGCACCAGCCTGCCAGACCGACGACGGATCGCCCACGCCCCGTCGGCCTACGGCTTGGGAATGCCGTCGAACCCGTCGGGCACTGTCAGCCAGGTGGCCCGGCTGACCGGCCAGAAGACGGTGAACGCCCGCCCGACGACGTCGTTCTCCGGGATCGTGGCCTCGGTGATGTTCTGCCCGGACTGCTGCCAGTGCTCCAGTGAGTCGCCGGAGGCCGACCGGTGGTCGCCCATCACCCACAGCCGACCCTCCGGCACGGTGATGTCGAACTCCTGGTCGGCGGGCTTGTCGCGAACCCCGTCCATGGAGAAGATGTACGGCTCGTCCAGCGACTTGCCGTTGATCATCAACCGTTCCTGCGGGTCACAGCAGACCACGTGGTCGCCGGGGACGCCGATCACCCGCTTGATGAAGTCCTCACCGTCGGGGTTACCGCTCCACGAGGTCGGAGCCTTGAACACGATCACCTCGCCGCGGTGCGGTGATCGGAAGTCGTAGACCAGCTTGTTGACCAGCACCCGGTCATCGATCTTGAGGGTGTTCTCCATGGACGGGGAGGGGATGAAGAAGGTCTGCAGCACAAAGGCGCGGACCAGCACCGCGACCAGGATCGCCACACCCAGCAGGATCGGCAGCTCCTTCCAGAAGGAACTGCGCGGCTTGTCGGTCTGCTCGTCAATCACGCCAAGGAGCCTACGTTGCCCGGCTGGACGACACCGCCCGGAACGCGCGGGAACCACGCAGCGCGGCTGCCAACGGCAGCATCAGCAGCACACCGCCCTGCGGGGTCGGTCGCACCGGGGGCGTGCCGGGGGATGCCGTGGCGGGCCCGGTGACGTCCTCGAACGTCGACGGCACCGACAGCGCACTCCACCGCGACGAGGGCCAGACCACCATGAAGGCCCGGCCGACCACGTTGTCGATCGGCACCGGCCCCTGGCAACGCGCGTCCTGGGAGACCTCGCGGTGATCGCCCATCACGAAGAGCTGACCGGGTGGCACGACGACCTCGTCGAATCGCCGGGAGCGACACTCCGCCGGGTTGGGCGGCAGGTCCAGCGGTGAGTCCCGCAGGACGTACGTCTCGTTGAGCGGGGTGCCGTTGACGGTCACCCGCCCCTGACTGTCGCAGCACTGCACCCGGTCGCCGGGCAGGCCGATCACCCGCTTGATGAAGTCCTTCTCACCGGGCCGGCTCACCCCGACCAGGTCGCCGACGGTGCGGGCGAGCCGGCCGGCGACGCCCGGCTTCGGCTGATCGTCGACCTGCGGCGCCCAGCGGTCGGTGCCCCGGAAGACCACCACCTCGCCGCGCAGCGGGTCCCGAACGTCGTAGACGACCTTGTTGACCAGCACCCGGTCACCGACGAGGAGGGTGTCCTCCATCGAGCCGGACGGGATGAAGAACGCCTGGAGCAGGAAGGTACGGATCAGCACCGCGAGGCAGAACGCGACCACCAGCAGCAGCGGCAGCTCCTGCCAGAGGGGCATCTGTCGGCGGGTGCGGCGGGCCCGTCGACGCCACGGATCGACGGTGCCGTCATCGTCAAGCGTCTGCACCACGCCACTCCCCGGTCCGCAGAAACACCACCGCCCGGGAGCCTCGTCGAGGCTCCACGGGCGGTAGTGGACAACTGCCCGCCGCGAGGGCGGGGTCGCCGCCTCGCTGCGCCCGTACGACCAGGGTAGTGCGCTCTGGTCGGTACGGCATACGCGCAGCTCGGGCGGCGTGGCGAGCGGGAAGTCAGCTGGGCTGCTTCTCCCGCTTCTCCTTGATCTTGGCCTTCTTGCCGCGCAGCTCGCGCAGGTAGTAGAGCTTGGCGCGACGCACGTCACCGCGGGTCACGACCTCGATCCGGTCGATGCCCGGGCCGTTGAGCGGGTAGGTCCGCTCGACGCCGACGCCGAAGCTGACCTTGCGGACCGAGAAGGTCTCGCGCAGACCGTCACCCTGGCGGCGGATCACGACGCCCTGGAAGATCTGGACACGGGACCGGTTGCCCTCGACGACGCGGGCGTGCACCTTGACGGTGTCACCGGCCCGGAAGTCGGGGAGGTCGGTCCGCTTCGACTGGGCGTCAAGGGCGTCCAGGATGTTCATCGCTGCGTCCTCGTAAGGCTCACGGCGCACCGTCACTCGGTGCGCGGGTGGGTGATTCTGATTCCCGGGTGGTGATCGGCGGACCGACCCCGGTCGGGGATCCTCGCAGCCGACCGCGGGCGCGGACGGATGCGGCAACCCCCCTACTTTGCCACATCCCCCGGCGGAGGTTGAAATCCGGCCTGGTCCAGGGCCGCGATGTCCCGTTTGTCGAGCCGGTCGGCGGGCAGCGCGGCCAGCAGGTCGGGACGGCGGGCAGCCGTCCGCAGCAGGCCCTCCTCGCGCCGCCAGCGGGCGATCTTGCCGTGGTCGCCGGAGCGGAGCACCTCCGGCACGTCGTGCCCACGCCAACTCGGCGGCTTGGTGTAGATCGGCGCCTCCAGCAGCCCGTGCGCGTGCGACTCCTCGTCGAGCGAACCCGCGTTGCCCAGCACCCCCGGCAGCAGCCGGGTGACCGCCTCCATCATCACCAGGACCGCGACCTCGCCACCGAAGAGCACGTAGTCACCGAGCGACACCTCGGTGACCGGCATCCGGGTGGCGGCGTGCGCGAGAACCCGTTGGTCGATCCCCTCGTAGCGACCGCAGGCGAAGAGCAGATGCGGCTCGGCGGCCAACTCGTACGCCATGGCCTGGGTGAACGGGGCGCCGGCCGGCGACGGCACCAGCAGCCGGGGCGGCGGGGCGTCCACCGGCGCGAGGGCGTCCAGCGCCTCACCCCACGGCTCCGGGCGCATCACCATCCCCGGCCCGCCGCCGTACGGGGTGTCGTCGACCGTGCGGTGCACGTCGTGGGTCCAGGTCCGCAGGTCGTGCACGGCGAGCTGGAGTACGCCGTTGGCCCGCGCCCGTCCGATCAGCGACAGGTCCAGCGGGGCGAAGTACTCCGGAAAGATCGACACGACGTCGACGCGCATACGGGCTGGTCCTAAAGGTCGAGCAGTCCGGCTGGCGGGTCGACGATCACACGTCCGCCGGCCAGGTCGACCTCCGGGACGATCGCCCGGACGAACGGGATCAACGCGGTACGCCCCTCGGGGCGCCGCAGCACCAGCAGGTCGGACGAGGGTGCGTGGTCGATGCGGGCGACCTCGCCGAGGCGTTCGCCGGCCGGGGTCACCACGGCCAACCCGACCAACTGATGGTCGTGGAACTCCTCCGGGTCGTCCGGTGGGGCCACGTCGGCGCTGTCCACCACGAGCAGTGTGCCGCGCAGCGCCTCGGCGGTGTTGCGGTCCAGGATGCCGTCGAACGCGATCAGCACCCGACCCTGGTGGAAGCGGGCTTCCTCGATGGTCAGCTCCGCCGGAATCCGGAACGGCACGCCGGGGCCGTCGGAGGACGGCGGGGGTGTCGCCCCCGGCTCAGTGCGCAGCACTGTGCCGGGGGCGAACCGTGCCTCGGGCTCGTCGGTCCGCACTTCCACGGTGACCTCACCGCGGACACCGTGCGGCTTGCCGATCCTGCCGACGACGAGCTGCATCAGTACGAGTCGACGATGTCGACGCGAACCCCGCGCCCGCCGATGGAGCCGATCACCTGGCGCAGCGCCTTGGCGGTCCGGCCGGACCGCCCGATCACAGTGCCGAGGTCCTCGGGGTGCACGCGGACTTCGAGCCGCTTGCCCCGACGGGAATCGACCATCCGCACCCGGACGTCATCCGGGTGGTCGACGATGCCCTTGACCAGGTGCTCCAACGCCGGACGCAGTGGCATGTCAGGCCTGCTCACCGGCGTCGGCAGCGGCCGGGGCCTCGGCCGGAGCCTCGGTCTTCGGAGCCTCGGCGGCCGGCGCCTCGGTCTTCGGAGCCTCGGCAGCCTTGGCTGCCTTCTTGGCCGGCTTGGCCGGGGTCTCCGGGGCGAGCCCGGCGGCGGCCTTCGACTCAGCCTCGTACGCCGCCTTGCGGTCGGCCTTCTCGGGGGCGACCAGGAGCGGCGGCGGGGCCGGCAGGCCCTTGTACTTCTGCCAGTCACCGGTCAGCTCCAGCAGCCGCTGCACCGCCTCGCTCGGCTGAGCGCCGACGGACAGCCAGTACTGGACCCGCTCCGACTTGACCTCGATGATCGAGGGGTCTTCCTTGGGCTGGTAAACCCCGACGAACTCGATCGCCCGGCCGTCGCGCTTGGTGCGCGAGTCGGCGACGACGATGCGGTACTGCGGGTTGCGGATCTTGCCCATCCGCAGGAGCCGGATCTTTACGGCCACAGTTGTTTCGCTCCTGTTGCGATCTCACCGGCCCAAGACGGGCGGTGTGCATGGGTGAGCGCCGACCGGCACAGTGGGGTTGGGCCGGAGACAACTCGGTGGACTGGCGACGTGCCCGGGTTAGAGGGCGCCGGACGCGCACCGGATACCAGCGACCTATTCTGCCAGATCCCCGGCCGATCTTCCGCATCGGACCCGGACACCACGTCGCCGGTGACCTGGAACACCGCTCAGCGCACTGGCGGACGGTCCCAGCCTGCCGGAAGTTTGTCCGGTACGCCCCATTCTGGCGGAGGTGCGAAGTCGGTCCAGGTGCCGTCGAACGGGAACTCGCCCGCCTCGGCGAGCGCGATCACCCGCTCCCCCTCGGCGCGGACCGCCTTCTCGTCGGTCACCCAGTAGTGCTCCGGAAAGGCGAGACGCTCGACGAACTCGTCCTCGTCCTTCCACTCCCAGCTCAGGTCCGGGCGTACCACCACGTCGAGATCCTGGTCCACCACGTCGACGCCGGCCACCGGGCCGTCGTCCCAGCGGACACCGGGCTCCTCGAGGTTGACGTACCAGTGCGAGAACCGGCCGTGCGCATCCCGGAACCACCAGACGGAGTGCGCCGCGCCGGCGGGCAGGAACTTCAGCAGCGGCGGGCCATTCCAGCGGCCCTGCGCCAACCGGTACGTCGGGGTGACCCAGTCGGCGAACGGCACCGCGCGCATGGTCACGCCCGCCTGGTTCACCTCGTGGGCCACCGGCGAATCCTGGGCGATCCACACCAGCAGCCCGCGATCGTCGTCGCTGACCACGCGGGCCGGCCGGACCCATCCGATCCGGCCGTGCCGCACGTTCCGGTGCATGATCAGCCGACCCGGCTCGAACCGGTCGACGAGCACCTCAGTAGGCGCGGGCGAGGATGGCGACCAGATCCGGCTCGTCCTCCGAGTCGGGAACCGAACCGTCGGCGCGCAGCAGGCAGCGCACCGTGACGCCCTGGCCGTTCGCCTCCGCCTCGCCGGCCACGCCGACCGCCGACCACGGCACCCGCGCCCAGCCGGTCGCGGCGGCCTCGATCGCCTCGGCCAGGGTCGCCACGTCCACCGTGCGCGCCTCGCGGTTGGCCAACGCCTGATCGTGCAGCACCTGCTGATCGGTCTCCAGCGCCGCCAGCACCGCGGCGACCACGTCCGCCACCGGCGTCGGGGTCTTCGAGCCGTCGGTCCGACGCACCACTGTCGCGTTGCCCACGGCCAGGTCACGGGGGCCGACCTCGACGCGTACCGGATAGCCACGCAGCTCGGCGTCGACGGCCCGGCGGCCGAACGGGGTGTCGGTCCGGTCGTCGAGCGCGACCCGGACACCGGCGTCGCGCAGGCCGTCGCGCAGCTTGGCCGCCGCCTCGCCGACGCCGTCACCGTCCTTGACGATCATGACGTACGCCTGGATCGGCGCCAGCTTCGGCGGCACACGCAGGCCGTTGTCGTCGCCGTGCGCCATGATCAGGCCACCGAGCATCCGGGTGGACGTGCCCCAGGAGGTCGTCCAGGCGTGCTCCCGGCCGCCCTCCTTGGAGGAATAGCTGATGTCGAACGCCTTGGCGAAGTTCTGGCCCAGCTCGTGGCTGGTGCCCAGCTGCAACGCCTTGCCGTCACCCATCATGCCTTCGCAGGTGTACGTGGCCGTCGCGCCGGCGAAGCGCTCGCGCGCCGTCTTCAGGCCGACCACCACCGGGATGCCGATCACGTTGACCATCAGGTCCTCGTACGCCTCGTGCAGGATCCGCCGCGCGTACGCCCGGGCGTCCTCGCGGGTGGCGTGCGCGGTGTGCCCCTCCTGCCAGAGGAACTCGCTGGTCCGCAGGAAGATCCGCGGACGCAGCTCCCACCGGACCACGTTCGCCCACTGGTTGAGCAGCAGCGGCAGGTCCCGGTACGAGTCGATCCACTTGGCCATGAACTCGCCGATGACCGTCTCACTGGTCGGACGCACCACCACCGGCTCGGCCAGCGGCTTGCCGCCACCGTGCGTGACGACCGCCAGCTCCGGCGAGAAGCCCTCGACGTGCTGCGCCTCACGCTTGAGGTAGCTCTCGGGGATGAACAACGGGAAGTACGCGTTCTCCGCACCCGCCGCCTTGATCCGAGCGTCCATCTCAGCCTGCATACGCTCCCAGATGGCGTAGCCGGCCGGTCGGATGACCATGGTGCCGCGAACCGGGCCGTTGTCGGCCAGCTTCGCCTTGGCGATCAGGTCCTGGTACCAGCGGGGGAAATCCTCCGCACGGGGAGTGAGCACGCGTGCCATGACCGCACATCCTATGCGCCGCGCGGGCGGACACCGCGTCCGGGAGTCGCCACGCCGCGCCGTCCCGCTGTGCTGACGGGCCGTGACGGCGCTGGGCCGGGCCGCGGGAGCGCCAGTAGAATTCGACCACCATGACTACCTCGACGGACTCCCCCCGCCAGCGGCTGCGGGACACGATCGTGGACGCCGCCCGCGCCCGGACCATCGCCGCCGGGTGGGACGCGGTCCGGATGGGCGGAGTGGCCACCACGGCCGGGGTGAGCCGGCAGACGGTCTACAACGAGTTCGGCAGCAAGGCGGGCCTCGCCGAGGCGCTCGCCCGCGCCGAGGTGGACCGGTTCGTTGGCGATGTGCGCGACGCGCTGCTCGCCCACGGCTCCGACGTGCGGGCCGGCGCGTACGCCGCCATCGCGCGCACCCTCTCCACGGCGGCGGACAACCCGCTGGTCAAGGCGATCCTGACCAGCGCCCGGGGCGGGTCGGACGAGCTGCTGCCGTACCTCACCACCCGGGCCGAGGTGGTGCTCACCGAGGCGTCCGGCGCGCTGATCGACTGGGCCGGCGACCACCTGCGCGGGGCGGACCAGGCCGCGCTGGCCTTCGCCGCCGACACGGTCGTCCGTCTGGTGGTCAGCCACATCGTGCTCCCCCGCGAACCGATCGAGGAGACCGCGACGGCCCTCGCCGACCTCGCCGTACGCCTCTTCAGCGCCGCCGCCCGCCCCACCCTCTAACCCCCACACCCGCCTCGCGACACGCGCCTCGCGACACGCGCCTCGCGACACGCGCCACGCGCCGCATAGCGCGGCGCGGGGCGGGTCAGCGGATGACATGGCCGCGGAGGATCGTGCGGGACGGGGCGCGGACGACGCGCAGGTCGGCACGGGGGTCTTCGGGGTAGACGGTCAGGTCGGCGAGCCCGCCCTCGACCAGGCCGGGGAAGCCGAGCCATTCGCGGGCGCCCCAGGAGGCGGCGGCGAGCACCTCGAGCGGGGCCATTCCGGCCCGCTCGTGCAGCAGCATCATCTCCTCGGCGGCCAGCCCGTGGTCGATGCCGCCACCGGCGTCGGTGCCCACGTAGATCGGCACGCCCGCCTCGTGCGCGGCGCGCACCACGTCGGGGAAGCCGTCGCGCAGCGCGAGCATGTGCTCGGCGTACCCGGGGAACTTGCCCCGCGCCTGCTCGGCGATGCCACCGAAGGTGGCAATGTTGATCATTGTGGGGACCAGTGCGGTGCCCTGGCGGGCCATCTCGTCGATCAGGTCGAGGCTGAGCCCGGTGCCGTGCTCCACCGAGTCGACGCCGGCCCGCACCATGATCTCGACGGCCGACTCGGAGAAGGTGTGCACCGCGGCGCGTACCCCGGCGTCGTGCGCGGCCCGCACGGCGGCGGTGAGGGTGTCCGCGTCCCAGGCCGGCGCCAGGTCACCGACGCCCCGGTCGATCCAGTCGCCGACCAGCTTCACCCAGCCGTTGCCGGCCCGCGCCTGCGCGGCCACCGTGGCGGGCACCTCGGTCGCGTCGACCTCCACGCCGATGTCGCGCAGGTAGCGCTTCGGCGGGGCGACATGCTGGCCCGCGCGGGCCAGTCGCGGCAGGCCCGGCTCGTCGTCGAGTTCGGGGTACGGGTACGGCGACCCGGCGTCCCGGATCGCCAGCACCCCGGCGTCCCGGTCGACGTGGGCCAGCGCGCGGGCCTGGTCGAGTGAGGTGATCGGGGCGCCACCTCGGGCGATGCCGATGTGGCAGTGCGCGTCGACAAGCCCCGGCAGCACGTAGCCGCCGTCGACGACGGTCTCCGCACCGGGCACCGGGGTGAAGGTCACCCGGTCGCCGACCAGCCAGAGATCCCGGACCTCGTCGTCGGGGAGCAGCACGCCGCGCACATGAAGAGCCATGCGCACAGTCCTACCCGATCAGCCCTCCTCGGGAGCGAGCAGGTCGTTCTTCCGGGCGGTCAGGGCCGGCAGGTCCACGGAGACCTTCCACGGCCGCTCCGTGACGAACAGATCCTCGGTGTGCGTGACCTGCCCGTACTCCCGGTTGGCCCCGAGGGAGTACTCGGTGAGCGTGACACGTTCCTGGGTCGGGTCGAGCACCCAGTAGGACCGGATGCCGGCGTGCGCGTAGACCTTCGCCTTGTCGTACATGTCGCGGAAGGTGGAGGTCGGCGATACGACCTCCACCGCGAGCAGGGCGTCCTCGACCGGCACGGGCGACCGGCCGGCGTGCGTGCGGCGGATGACCACCACGTCGGGACGGGGCTCGTTGCGCCGGTCGACCCGCATCGACAGGTCGATGCTGACCAGGTATTCCGGCGGGCAGTTGACGCGAAGCGTGAGCAGCAACTCGACGCACAACTCTTGGTGCACGGCAGTGGGCGACGGCACGATCAACATTCCGTTGATCAGTTCGTACGGAAGGTCCTTCGGCAGGTCACCGAGGTCGTCGACCGTCCACTCGTGCCGTTCGGGCAGGATCGGGGCCGCGGTCATGACATCTCCTTCCAGGGGGCGGCGTCACCCTAAGCGCCGGATCAGTCGCCCGCCGTCACCGACACGCGTCAGCGCGGGCCCTTGTCGCCACCCTTGCCGAGCTTGTTGAAGTCGATCTTCGGGAGCTTGAAACCGGGCGGCAGGCCCTGGCCGGCGGCGAGATCGTTCGGGTCCATGCCCGGCGGGAGCTGCGGCATGCCACCCGGGAAGCCGGCTGGCATGCCGGCGCCGGTACGCGGGCGACCGCCGCCCTTGGTGCCCTTGCGCTTGTTCTTCGGCGACTTGGTCGCCTTGCGGCGGCCACCGCCGGGCAGGCCCATCATGCCGCCCATCTGCTTCATCATCTTCTGCGCGTCGGCGAAGCGGTTGAGCAGCTGGTTGACGTCCATCACGGTGACCCCGGAACCGTTGGCGATGCGCGCCCGCCGGGAGCCGTTGATAATCTTCGGGTTGGTCCGCTCGCCCGGGGTCATCGACCGGATGATCGCGGTGACCCGGTCGAAGTGGCTGTCGTCCAGCTCGGAGAGCTGGTCCTTCATCTGCCCCATGCCGGGCATCATGGCCAGCACGTTGGCGATCGGGCCCATCCGCCGCACCGCGATGAGCTGGTCGAGGAAGTCGTCCAGGGTGAACTGCTCACCGCCCATCAGCTTGGCGGTCATCTTCTCCTTCTGATCGGAGTCGAAGGCCTGCTCGGCCTGCTCGATCAGAGTGAGGACGTCGCCCATGCCGAGGATCCGGCTGGCCATCCGGTCGGGGTGGAAGACGTCGAAGTCCTCCAGCTTCTCACCGGTGGAGGCGAACAGGATCGGCTGCCCGGTGACCTCGCGGACCGACAGCGCGGCACCACCACGGGCGTCGCCGTCGAGCTTGGAGAGCACCACACCGGTGATGCCGACGCCGTCGCGGAACGCCTCGGCGGTGCGGACGGCGTCCTGACCGACCATGGCGTCGATGACGAAGATGACCTCGTCCGGCGAGACGGCGTCGCGGATGTCGGCGGCCTGCTGCATCATCTCGGCGTCGATGCCGAGTCGGCCGGCGGTGTCGACGATGACGATGTCGCGGGCGGCGCGCTTGGCGTGCTCGATCGACGCGCGGGCCACCTGCACCGGGTCACCGGTGCCGTTGCCGGGCTCCGGGGCGTACACCTCGACGCCGGCGCGGCCACCGAGCACCTGGAGCTGCCCGACGGCGTTGGGGCGCTGGAGGTCGGCGGCGACGAGCAGCGGCTGGTGCCCCTGGCCCTTGAGCCAGCGGGCGAGCTTGCCGGCGAGGGTGGTCTTACCGGAACCCTGGAGGCCGGCCAGCATGATCACCGTGGGCGGCTGCTTGGCGAACTGGAGCCGTCGCCCCTCACCGCCGAGCACGTTGATCAGCTCTTCGTTGACGATCTTGATGATCTGCTGGGCCGGGTTCAGCGCCTGCGAGACCTCCGCGCTGCGGGCGCGCTCCTTGACGGCCGCGATGAAGCCCTTGACCACCGGCAGCGCGACGTCCGCCTCCAGCAGCGCGAGGCGGATCTCGCGCGCGGTGGCGTCGATGTCGGCGTCGGTGAGCCGCCCCTTGCCGCGGAGCTTGGTGAAGATCCCGGACAGGCGGTCACTCAAGGTGTCAAACACGCGAACATCCCGTTTGTCAGTGTTCCGGCGGGCACAACACGGCCGGCACTGCGGAGTCCGACCACCGCTAGGGTAGCCGCCCGGCCGCAAGGCCGCTGGCGGCCCGGCCTCACCCCGAGACCAAGCCCGATTGGTACGCGAAGACGACGAGCTGGGCCCGGTCCCGGGCTCCCAGCTTGCCCATCGCCCGGCTGACGTGGGTCCGCGCGGTCGCCGGGCTGACCACCAACCGTGCCGCGATCTCCTCGTTGTTCAGGCCCTCACCGACCAGGCCGACGACCTGACGCTCCCGATCGGTCAGCGTGTCCAGCCGAGGGTGCGGACGAAGCACCCGGGACGGCCGGGTGGCGAACTCCCGTACCACCCGACGGGTCACCGACGGCGACAGCAGCGCCTCCCCCTCGGCGACCAGCCGGATCGCCCGCAGCAGCTCGGCCGGCCTGGTGTCCTTGGTGAGGAACCCGCTGGCACCGTGGCGCAGCGCGTCGAAGACGTACTCGTCCAGCTCGAACGTGGTGAGCACCACCACCCGCGTACCGGTCAGGTCGCTGTCGGCGACGATCCGGCGGGTCGCCTCGATGCCGTCGATGCCGGGCATCCGGATGTCCATCAGCACCACGTCCGGCCGTTCCCGGCGGGCCAACTCGACCGCCCGCAGCCCGTCGGACGCCTCGCCGGCCAACGCCAGGTCGTCCTCGCTCTCCACCAGCGCACGCAGTCCGAGCCGGACCAGGTCCTGGTCGTCGGCGATCAGCACCCGGATCACGTCGCCGGCCCCACGGGCAGCCCGGCGTACACCCGGAACCCGCCACCGGGGCGCGGCCCGGTGCTCAACCGCCCACCCAATGCCGCGACCCGCTCCCGCATCCCGGCCAGACCGTGACCGTCGTCGGCCGGCACGGTCCCGGCCCGGCCCGGCCCCACCCCCCGGTCGGTGACCTCGACGGTCACCTCATCCGCGCGGTAGTCCACCGTCACCTGCGCGCTCGACACCCCCGCGTGCCGCAGCACGTTGGTCAACGCCTCCTGCACCACCCGGTACGCGGCCAGGTCCACAGCTGCCGGCAACTCCCGGGGGTCACCCACCACGCGCACCTCGACGGCGAGCCCCGCCCCGGCGAGCCGGTCGCGCAGCGCGGGCAGACGGGCCAGGCCGGGTACCGGCTCGCGCTCGGCACCCCGCCGCACCGCGCCCAGGGTGACCCGCAGCTCGTCCAGCGCCTCGCGGCTGGTCCGGCTGATCGCGGTGAGGGCCACCTCCGCCTGCTCCGGCCGCTTCGGCAGCAGGTGCAGGGCGATCTCCGCCTGCATGTTGATCGCGGCCAGCCCGTGCCCCACCACGTCGTGCACCTCCTGCGCGATGCGCAGCCGCTCCTCGTCGGCCTGCCGTCGGGCCTGTTCGGCACGGCCGCGGGCCTCTTCGGCACGGGTACGCGCGGTCGCCTCACGGCTCACCCGCACCACCACCCCCACCGCGAACGGTACGACCACCCAGGCCGCCGCGGGCAGCACTCCCGTCCAACCCGGCGCGGGCCCCCGCCCGAAGAAGACGTGCGCCAACAACAGGACGAACGCGCCGCCGGTGGCGAGCGCCGCCGGGCGCACCGGCAGCCGCACCGCCACGCTGTACACCGCGATCAGGAACGTCAGCAGAATCGGCCCGTACGGGTAGCCGATCAGCAGGTACGTCGAGGTGGCCACGGTGACCACGGCGAGGGTGACGACCGGAGCGCGCCGCCGGACCAGCAGGGCGAGCGCGGCGACGGCGATCAGCGCCCGACAGGCGGCGTCCACCGGCCTCGACCCCGGCTGGTTGTTCCCGGCCAGACCGGTGGCGAGCAGCCCGAAGCCGAGCAGGACCAGGGCGAGCACGGCGTCTGCCGCCTGCTCGCGCCACCGCCACTGCCACTGCCCGCCTGGTCGCATGGCCGTCATTCTGCCCGCGCCGACGCCCCTCGACGTGCGTCCACGAGCGGCACCGCCGCTACGCCCCCGGACGTACCCGCCACAGGGACAGAACTCCCGATCGCAGCGCGCTGCCGGCAGACACCCTCACGAGCGTGATGCCTCACAGGCATCACGATGACTGTGAGGCATCACGCTCGTGGGAGTGACCGGGCTGGCACAACGACCGACGGTGCCGTCGTGGGTCACACGGCGGCGAGGACCGCGGCCTCCAGGCGGGCCCGGGTGGCGTCGTCCGGCCAACCGCCGACCAGGTAGAACGCGTCGACCACGTCGGCGCCGAGGGTGGAGATGCGGGCCGCCCGAACCAGGGCGCCGGCCTCGTCGAGGGCACCAGCGACCCGGTAGAGCAGGCCGGCGGCGTCGGCGGCGCGCAGTTCCAGGAGTACGGCCCCGGTGGCGGCCTCGCGGTGCCAGACCACTCGTGGAGCCGCGCCGCCGCCCCGGCTGGCGAGCGCCCGGCCGCGCAGCCGTTGGGTGACCGACACGTCGCCGGCGACCGCCCGGCGCAGGTCGGCGCGGAGCGGGACCGGGTCCGGCGGAAGGCCGTAGCGGGGCTGCACCCGGCACTCGACCAGAGCCCGGCCATCGACGGCGGAGGCGTCTGCGGAGATCACCTCCAGCCGGTGCAGCGCCAGGCAGCCGGCCACCGTGGCGAGCAGACCACGCCGGTCGGCCGCCGCCACCGACACCCGGTCGCCGGTCAGGTGGATGACCGGCAGCGGCCCGGCCAGCAGCTCCGGGTCCGGTGCGGGTGGTTCGGGGAGTACGCCGGTGTCCAGCGCGGTGCGAACCCTGGCGACCAGCTCGGCGACGAGCCGGCCCTTCCAGTCGGACCAGGCCGCCGGCCCGGTCGCCGCCGCGTCGGCGCGGACCAACGCGTGCAACAGGTCGAGGGTGCCGGTGTCACCAACCGCCTCGGCCACCGAGGCGATGGTGACCGGGTCGGCCAGGTCCCGGCGGGTCGCCACGTCGGGCAGCAGCAGGTGCAGCCGGACCAGCCGGCCGATCAGTTCGATCTCCGGGGCGGGCAGGCCGACCCGGGTGGCCACCGCCTGGGCGACCGGCACGCCGACCGTGCTGTGATCACCGGGGAGGCCCTTGCCGATGTCGTGCAGGAGGGCGCCGAGGAGCAGCAGGTCGGGGCGTTCCACCTCGCGGGCGTGCCGACTGGCCTCGTGCGCGGTCTGCACGAGGTGCCGGTCGAGGGTGAAGCGGTGCACGGGGTTGTGCTGGGGCAGGCTGCGCAGCCGGGTCCACTCGGGCAGCCAGCCGTCGACAAGCCCGTACCGGTCGCAGGTCTCCCAGGCCGGCACCAGCCCGGCACCGGCGCCGAGCAGGGTGATCAGCGCGGCCCGCGCCTCGGCGGGCCACGGGGCGGGCAGCGGCGGGCAGTACGCCGCCAGCCATTCGCAGGTGGCCCGCGCGATGGGGATTCGGGTGGTGGCCGACGCGGCGGCCACCCGCAGCGAGAGGCTCGGGTCCGGGCGTGCCCCGATCGCCGTGCGGGCGAGCACCAACTCGCCGTCGTGTTCCACCACGTCGCGGGCGACCGGGCGGCGGGCCGGGCGGCCGTTCCCGCCCCGGGAGCGGCCGGAGCGCAACCGGTCGGCGGCCCGGAAGGCGTCGTCGAGGGCGTGGCTGACCGTGCGGGCGTCACCGGCGACCCGTCGCAGCAACGCGTCGCGGTCTTCCAGCCCGAGCAGGGCGGCCACCCCGTCGCCCTCCTGGGCGACCAGCCGGTCGACCCGCCGACCCACCTGCTGGTGCAGGGCGTCGCGGGTGTCCAGCAGGCGCAGGTGGGCGGCGCGCACGGCGGGACGCAGCGCGTCGGTGATCCCGGCGGCGGAGATCGCCCGCAGCAGCCCCACGTCGCGCAGACCACCGGCGGCCTCCTTGAGGTCGCCCTCCAGCAGGAATGCCAGCTCACCGTGGGTCTGCCAGCGGCTGGTGGTGACCTCGCGCAGGCCGGGCAGGTGCCGGACGGCGGTGCGCCGCCAGTGATCGGCGGCGGTGCTGATCAGCGCGTCGGCCAGCGCCTGGTCCCCCACGACCAGCCGGGCGTCGAGCAGCCCGAGCGCGACCTTGACGTCGTCCTGGGCCACCGACAGCGCCTCGGCGACGGTGCGGACGGAATGATCGAGCCGCAGACCCGCGTCCCAGATCGGGTACCAGACCGAGGCGGCCAACTCGTCCGTGCCGGGCACCCCGGCGTGCACCAGCACCAGGTCGAGGTCGCTGTACGGGGCGCACTGCCGCCGCCCCAACCCCCCGACGGCCAGCAGCGCCACCCCGTCGCGCGCCGGCAGCAGCCCGCGCAGGAAGGTGTCGTACGCGGCAGCCCGCCGCTGCCGAGCCGACTCCCCGATCCCTCCGGGTACGCCGACGACCTCGTTGATCAAGAGGTTCGCGTCGCCATCGGCGGCGTGCCCCGACGCGTTCTTCCTGATCAACGAGGTCATCTCAGTCGTGGCCGAGGTCAGAGTGCGTCGAGGCCGCGTTCGCCGGTACGTACCCGGACGACCTCTTCGACACCGGTGACCCAGACCTTGCCGTCACCGATCTTGCCGGTGCGGGCCGCCCCGACGATGGCGTCCACGACCTTGTCCACGTCGATCTCGTCGGTGAGCACCTCGACCCGGATCTTGGGCAGGAACTCGACCGTGTACTCGGCACCCCGGTAGACCTCGGTGTGCCCCTTCTGCCGCCCGTACCCCTGAACCTCGCTGACGGTCAGCCCGGCCACCCCGAGGGCGTGCAGGGCCTCCTTCACCGCGTCCAGCTGGTACGGCTTGATGACTGCGGTCACCAGTTTCATGTCCAACCCCTCCATCCCAGGAACGTTAACCGGCGACCTTTTCGCTGACCGGCTCGGCGGGCTCCGCCTCCGGCTTGGCCCCACTCGTCGTACCGCCACCGGGGGTGCCGATGCCGGCCATCGCGAACGCGCTTCCCGTGCCGCCGCCGGCCGGGGACAGGTCGTAGCTGCTCTCAGCGTGCTCGGCGATGTCGATGCCCTCGACCTCCGCCTCGCCCTTGACCCGGAAGCCGATCGTCTTCTCGATGACGAAGGCGAGCACCCAGGCGATGCCGAACGACCAGGCGGTGACGATCAGGCCGGCGAGGGCCTGCCGCCCGAGCTGGGTCGCGCCGCCGCCGTAGAAGAGGCCGTCGGAGGCGCCGACCACGTCGCTGATCGCGGCGTTGACCGAGTTGGTGGCGAACAGGCCGAGCCAGAGCGAGCCGATCCAACCACCGACGAAGTGCACACCGACCACGTCGAGCGAGTCGTCGTAACCGAGCTTGTACTTGAGGCTGACGGCGAGCGCGCAGACCGCGCCGGCGACGATGCCGAGCAGGACGGCGGCCCACGGTGCGATGAAGCCACAGGCCGGGGTGATGGCGACCAGGCCGGCGACGGCGCCGGACGAGGCGCCGACCATCGTCGGCTTACGGGTCTTGACCCACTCGACGGCGATCCAGCCGAGCACCGCCGCCGCCGTGGCGAGCTGGGTGTTGATGAAGGCGAGGCCGGCGACAGAGTCGACGGTCAGCTCCGATCCGGCGTTGAACCCGAACCAGCCGAACCACAGCAGACCCGCACCGAGCGCGACCAACGGGATGTTGTGCGGCTTCATGCCCTCCCGCGGCCAACCGAGCCGCTTACCGAGGACCAGGGCCACGGCCAGGGCCGCCGCACCGGCGTTGATGTGCACAGCGGTGCCACCGGCGAAGTCCAGCGCGTGGATGTCGGCGCCGATGATGCCGCCGCCCCACACCCAGTGCGCGACCGGGAAGTAGACCAGGGTGGCCCAACCGAACGCGAACAGCAGCCAGCCGGCGAACTTGGCCCGGTCGGCGATGGCACCGCTGATCAGCGCGACGGTGATCACCGCGAAGACCATCTGGAAGGCCATGAACACGTAGAGCGGGACCCCGATGCCGCTGGGGTTCTCCGCCGTGGCACCCCACAGGTCGGTCTCGGCGAGGAAGGTCTTGGTGCCGAGGTACGCGCCCGGGTCGCCCCAGAAGCCGTTCACGTCGGTCCCGAAGGCGACGCTGAAACCGTAGAACCACCACAGAATAGAGATGAGCCCGATAGCGGAGAAGCTCATCATCATCATGTTGAGTACGCCCTTGGCCCGGTTGAGGCCGCCGTAGAACAGCGCCAGTCCGGGGGTCATGAGCAGCACGAGCGCGGTCGAAACCAGCAGCCACGTGGTATTGGCGCCGTCGATCGTCGGTGCTTCAGGCACGCTGGCCTCCTAAAAGGTGAAGTCCTCCTTCGCGGCTTTCCGGGGCAGCGTCGCCCGTAGGCCGGTTGCGCGGAAGCTTCGCGGCCGGCTGTTTCACTTTGGGTCCCGTGCGGGTTTCCGTTTCGTGACGGGTTGTTTCGGACGTGTCACGAACTCCGCACACTCATCAGCATGGACGATTGTGGATCGACCGGACGGCGACCGTCGATGACTGACCGGCCAGACGCATCGACCGGTCCGCTTGACGGGACCGGCCGAGCATCGACGGGGCAGCCTCAGCGCAGGGCGTTCTCCAGGGCGTGCCGCTCGTAGTCGAGCAGCCGCAGATCGCGCATCGGTCGGCGCAGGTGGCCCTTGTGCACGATCCGCACGAACGCCGGCTCACCGGCGGCGGCCATCCGGCGGATCCCCTCGACGTGGTCCACGATCCGTTTGCGGATGGTCCGGATCAGCCGGTGCCGGTCCCTCGGGATCAGCCCGTACGCGTCGGCGAAGAGCCGGAGTCGGCGCGGCCGGTCCGGATGCTTCCAACCGAGCGTGATCGAGTCACGGTCCGCGAAGATCGGCACCCAGGTCCAGGCCGCGTACGCCACGTCGTAGATCCGTGCTCCGGGTGAGGCGAGGTCGAAGTCGATCAGCCCGAGGGTGCCGTCCGGACGCCAGATCACGTTGTGCGGCGCGGCGTCGTGGTGGCAGATCACCTCGGTGTCCGGCGGCGGGGGCCCGAACGAGCGCCAGACCGCCGCCTGCGGAGGGGTGAACCCGTACTGCGCGTCGTGGAACATCCGCAGCATGGTGGCGACGGTGACCAGGGCCTCGTCGGTCACCCAGTGCGGGGCGAGCGGATATTCTCCGCACTCCCCCTCCAGGTACGACAGCACCTCACGGTTGCGCTCGTCCATCCCGAGCGCCCGGGGGGCGCCGGTGAACCCCACGTACTCCAGGTGGCGCAGCAGCGCGTGCACGGACGGGGTCCACGGCCCGGCGTTACGCCGCACCGTGTCACCCACGCGGACAACGGTGCTCACGTTGCCGCCGTGCAGCGGGATCTCCTGCGAAGTCACGTACGGTCTCCCGAGGCGCTGCGAAGGATGGCCGGGGTCACGCCAACCCGCGTACGCGCGATCGTCAGTGGTCACTCGAGACTACGCGTCCCGGCCGGTGGCCTCGGTCCCCAGCAACGCGTCGACGAACTGCGCCGGGTCGAACGGGGCCAGGTCGTCCTTGCCTTCGCCGAGGCCGACCAGCTTCACGGGGATGCCGAGCTTGCGCTGCACGGCGATCACGATGCCACCCTTGGCGGTGCCGTCGAGCTTGGTCAGCACCACACCTGTCACGTTGACCACCTCGGTGAAGACCCGGGCCTGCTCCAGCCCGTTCTGCCCGGTGGTGGCGTCGAGGATGAGCAGTGTCTCGTCGATCGGGCCCTGCTTCTCCACCACCCGCTTGACCTTGCCCAGCTCGTCCATCAGGCCGACCTTGTTCTGCAGGCGGCCGGCGGTGTCGATGAGCACGGTGTCCACGCCGGTGTCGATGCCGCGCTTGACGGCGTCGAAGGCGACGCTCGCCGGGTCGGCGGCCTCGGGCCCCCGGACGGTCTCCGCGCCGACCCGTGAGCCCCAGGTCTCCAGCTGGTCGGCCGCGGCGGCCCGGAAGGTGTCGGCCGCGCCGAGCAGCACGCTGCGACCGTCGGCCACCAGCACCCGGGCGATCTTGCCGCAGGTGGTGGTCTTGCCGGCGCCGTTGACGCCGACGACCAGGACCACCGCCGGCACGCCGTCCTTGGGGGCGGTCCGCAGCGAGCGGTCCAGGCTCGGGTCGAGCGCGTTGACCAGCTCGGCGGCGAGCAGGGCCCGCAGCTCGGAGGCCGAGCGGGTGCCGAGCACCCTGGTGCGCTCCCGGAGCCGGTCGACGATGTCGCGGGTGGCGTCGACGCCGACGTCGGCGGTGATCAGGCTGTCCTCGATCTCCTCCCAGACGTCCTCGTCGAGGTGGTCCCGGGCGAGCAGGCCGAGCAGGCCCTTGCCGAACACGTTCTGTGAGCGGGACAACCGCGAGCGGAGCCGGACCAGCCGCCCGGCGGTCGGCTCGGGGACCTCCACCTGCGGTTCGAGCACCGGAGGCGGCTCGACCAGGACGCCGGTGGACAGATCGGACTCCGGTGCCTCGACCGGCGGGCCGGCGAGATCCTCCTCAGCCCTGGTGTCGACCTCGGTGCGCGGCAGCGGGGGCTCGGGCCGCCGCCGCAATCGCGGCACGACCAGCCCGACTGTGCCGGCGATCAGCACACCGAGCAGGACCAGAGCGAGGACGAGATATTCGGCCATGCCGGAATCCTGTCAGATGCCGGCGGCGGCGTCCCAGCCACCGCACCCTGAGCGGTGCCCGGCCCCCCAGCCACCGCACCCTGAGCGGTGCCCGGGCCCCCAGCCACCGCACCCCGAGCGGTGCCCGGTCCCCCAGCCACCGCACCCTGAGCGGTGCCCGGGCCCCCAGCCACCGCACCCCGAGCGGTGCCCGGCGTCTCAGCCACCGCACCCGGCCGGGGCCGCTGACCGGCGGTAGGCTCGGCCGCATGCCCGCCGCACACCTCCTCATCGGCCCACTGCTGCGGCGCGTGGTGGACACCCGGGCGACGATCTGGGTCGAGACGGCGGCGCCCGCCGTGGTCACGGTCCGCACCGCAGGCGGCGCCACCGGCACCGCGCCCACCTTCTCGGCGTACGACCACCACTACGCCCTCGTGGTGGTGGAGGGGCTCACTCCGGACAGCGAGACCACCTACCAGGTCCTGGTCGACGACGAAATGGTCTGGCCGGTGCCGAGCAGCGGGTTCCCGCCGAGCGTGATCCGCACCCGGGCCGCCGACGACCGGGACCAGCCGGTCAACATGATCTTCGGCTCGTGCCGGGAGACCACCCAGCACGCCACCACCCGCAAGCTGCCGCCGGACGCGCTGGACGCGTACGCCCGGCGGTTGATGGCCGACCCGGAGTCGAACCCGCTGCCCGACCTGCTGGTGCTGCTCGGTGACCAGGTCTACGCCGACGTCACCTCGCCGACCGTGCGTCGGCTGCTGCGTCGACGGCGGCGGCGGCCGAAGGGCGCTCCGGCCGACCAGGTGGTGAGCTTCGACGAGTACACCAAGCTCTACCTGGAGTCCTGGCGTGACCCGGAGATCCGCTGGCTGCTCTCCACCGTGCCGAGCGTGATGATCTTTGACGATCACGAGATCATCGACGACTGGAACACCTCGGCGGCGTGGCGTGCCGAGGTGCGCGAGCAGCCGTGGTGGCAGGAGCGGATCGGCAGCGGGCTCGCCTCGTACTGGGTCTACCAGCACCTTGGCAACCTCTCCCCCGACGAGATCGTCGCCGATCCGGTCTTCGCGAAGGTCGTCGCCGCCGAGGACGCCACCAGCGTGCTGCGCGAGTTCGGCCACCGGGTCGACCAGGAGTCCGACCTGGCGCACGACACCGAGCGGTGGCGCGCGGTGCAGTACCAGTGGAGCTACGCGCTGGATCTGGGCCGGACGCGGCTGGTGATGCTGGACAACAGGTGCAGCCGGGTGCTCGAGTCCAACAACCGGGCGATGCTGCCGCCCGGCGAGTGGGCCTGGTTCCTCGACCAGGCGCACGGGGTCTACGACCACCTGGTGGTGGGTGCCTCGCTGCCCTGGCTGCTGCCGCAGGGCATTCACCACATCGAGGCGTGGAACGAGAAACTGGCGGACTCGCGCCGACCGTGGGTGGCGCGCGGGGCGGAGAAGCTGCGCCGCGCTCTGGACCTGGAGCACTGGGCGGCGTTCCGGCGTTCCTTCGAGGCGCTGGCGGAGACGTTCGCGCGCATCGGCACCGGCACGCCTCGACAGTCCGGGGCGCGGGTCGGGGCCGGTCCGGCGTACGCCCCACCGGCGTCGATCAGCGTGCTCTCCGGTGACGTGCACCACTCGTACGTGGCGCGGGCCCGGTTCGCCGATCCGGCGGTGGTGACTCCGGTGCACCAGCTCACCTGTTCGCCGATCCACAACCAGGTGCCGGCGGGCATCCGTCCGCTGATGCGGCTGGGCTGGTCACCCGGTCCGGCCGGGGCGACCCGGGCGTTGGCGCGTTCGGCGGGCGTACGCCGGCCGGGGGTGCGCTGGCGCAAGCTGGCCGGCCCGTACTTCGGTAACGCGGTCGCCACCCTGACCCATCGGGGGCGCGACGCCGACGTGGTGATCGAGGGCACCACGAGTGACGGGCACCTACGCCCGGTGATGCGGCGTCGACTCTCCGGGAGCAGCGGCGCGGGCGCGCCGTAGTCTCTACGCCGTGGATGAGCACCTGCCGGAGCCGATCCGGGCGGTTGAGCACGAGTTGACCGCTCTGCTGCGCCGTGGCCGGGCGGTCTCCTGGGAGATCGCCCGGGAGGTGCACCCGAATCTGGAGCCGAACACCTACGGGTTGCTGCTCTGGTTGCGGCGGAGCGGGTCGATCCGGTTGACCGAGTTGGCGGCGCGGCTGGGCGTGGGCAAGGGGACGCTGAGCCGGCAGATCAACGCGTTGGAGGTGCTCGGTCTGGTCCACCGCGACCCCGATCCGAGTGACCGGCGGGCCGCGCAGATCAGCCTGACCGAGCAGGGGCAGCGCCGGTTCGACGTGGCCCGCGCGGCCCGGCTGGGCGAGTTCGTGCGTGCCCTGGACGGCTGGTCGGAGCGCGACATCGAGGATTTCGCCCGGCTGCTCGGTCGGTTCAACGACTCCTGGCAGTAGCGCCCGGTGACCGGGAATAGGGTGCCGGTCGGACAAGTTGTTGCTTCAGGCAACTAAGGCATACGGTTGCTTCAGGCAACTCTCAGGCGGCCGCGCGCCCCGCCCTCCGCCGTTCCACCCCGACTCCGCTCGGAGGCAACAAACGATGAGCCAGGCGACAGTGCCTCCCCAGGCAACCGCCGTGACCATGACCCACCGGCAGATCCTGGAAGCACTCTCCGGCCTCCTTCTGGGCCTGTTCGTCGCGATCCTCTCATCCACGGTCATCTCGAACGCGCTGCCACGGATCATCACCGAACTGCACGGCGGCCAGTCCGCGTACACCTGGGTGGTGACCTCGGCCCTGCTCGCGACCACCGCGACGACCCCCATCTGGGGCAAGCTGGCCGACCTGACCAGCAAGAAGACCCTCGTCCAACTGGCCCTGGGGATCTACGTGCTGGGCTCGGTGCTGGCCGGCCTCGCCCAGGGCACCGGAGAGCTGATCGCGTGCCGGGTGCTCCAGGGCATCGGCGCCGGTGGCCTCACCGCGCTGGCCCAGGTGATCATGGCCACGATGATCGCGCCCCGCGAGCGGGGCCGCTACAGCGGCTACCTCGGCGCGGTGATGGCCGTCGGCACCATCGGCGGACCGCTGATCGGCGGCGTGATCGTGGACACCTCCTGGCTCGGCTGGCGCTGGTGCTTCTACGTCGGCGTGCCGTTCGCCATCGTCGCGCTGATCGTGCTCCAGAAGACCCTGCACCTGCCGGTCGTCAAGCGGAAGGCCGAAATCGACTGGTGGGGCGCCACCCTGATCACCGCAGCCGTGTCGCTGCTGCTGATCTGGGTCTCGCTCGCCGGCGACCAGTTCGCCTGGGCTTCCTGGCAGACCGCCGCCATGGTCGTCGGCGCGCTGATCCTCGGCGCCCTGGCGATCCGGGTCGAGACCCGGGCCGCCGAGCCCATGATCCCGCCGCGGCTGTTCCGCAACCGCACCATCACCCTCGCCGTCGTCGCCAGCATCGCGGTCGGTGTGGGCATGTTCGGCGCGTCGATCTTCCTGGGCCAGTACTTCCAGATCAGCCGCGGTCAGAGCCCGACCATGTCCGGTCTGATGACCCTGCCGATGATTCTCGGCCTGCTGGTCTCCTCCACTGTCATCGGGCGGGTCATCACCAGGACCGGCCGTTGGAAGCGGTACCTGGTGATCGGCTCGGCGCTGCTCACCATCGGCTTCGCGCTGATGGGCACCCTCCGCGCCGACACCAACTTCACACTGCTCAGCGTCTACATGCTGGTGATCGGCGTCGGCCTCGGCATGACCATGCAGAACCTGGTCCTCGCCGTGCAGAACACCGTCGGCCCGCACGAACTCGGCGCGGCCAGCTCGGTGGTGGCGTTCTTCCGCAGCCTCGGCGGCGCGATCGGTGTGTCCGCCCTCGGCGCGGTGCTCGCCCACAAGGTCAAGGACTACACCGCCGACGGGCTGGCCCAGCTCGGCATCCCGGCATCCAGCTCGGGCGGCGGCGGCACCCTGCCCGACGTGCACACCCTGCCCGGCCCGCTGCGGGCGGTGGTGGAGAGCGCGTACGGCCACGGCGCCGGCGACATCTTCCTGACCGCCGCCCCGTTCGCGCTGATCGCGCTGATCGCGGTGGCCTTCATCAAGGAGGTGCCGCTGCGCCAGCACAACGGCAACCCGGTTTCCGGCGAGGTCGAGCGGGAATCGACACTCGCCGCCGGCGCTGGCGCACCCGTGATCCGTACCGGCGAGCAGAGGTGAGGTAGAACCATGGGCGTGGGAGCACCGGACCGCGAGGAGTACGGTCCCCGGGCCCGGCCGCTGCCTTTCGAGCGCGGCACGGACGGGCCACGGGTGATCATGGTGGGCGTCGACGGCACCCGCACCTCCGAGCGGGCCGGCTTCTACGCCGCGGGGCTCGCCCGTCGGCAGGGCGCCGCGCTGGTGGTGGTCTTCGTCAGCTCGCCGAGCGGGTTGACCGCGCTGGTGCCCGGGATGGATGCGGGCGCGGTCCAGCGCACCCACGACGAGCTGGCCGACGAGCTGCGTCGGGAGTGCCGGCGCGGGGCCGAGCAGTGGAGCATTCCGGTGACCCTGGTGGTGCGGCGCGGCGACGCGTACGGCGAGCTGCGCGCCGCGGCCGACGAGTTCCAGGCCGACATGGTGGTGGTCGGGGCCTCCGAGCAGGCCGGGCACCGGCTGGTCGGCTCGGTCGCCACCCGGCTGGTCCGGGCCGGCCGCTGGCCCGTCGTCGTGGTGCCCTGATAACGGGTCGCGGCTGTCGGAGGGGCCGGGCAGGATGCGCGGCATGACCTGGATCGCACCGGAGATCACCCGGACCCCCGAACCGTACGTCGGCGACGAGCGCACCATGCTCGACGGCTGGCTCGACTACCAGCGGCAGACCCTGCTGCTCAAGTGCGCCGGCCTCACCGAGGAGCAGTTGCGCACACCGAGCGTGGAGCCGTCCGGGCTGACACTGCTCGGCCTGGTCCGGCACCTGGCCGAGGTCGAGGCCTGGTGGTTCCGGGAGAACTTCGCCGGCGCGCAGGTCGACTACCCGTACTTCACCCCGGAGACACCGGACGCCGACCACGACGTCAGCGCCGCCAACGCCGAGGCCGACTTCGCCATCTTCCACCGCGAGGTGGCGCTGGCCCGCGAGGCCGCCGCCGGCCACTCGCTCGACGAGACGTTCACCGAGGTCGGCCCGAAGAAGCGCACGTTCAACCTGCGCTGGGTGTACGTGCACATGATCGAGGAGTACGCCCGGCACAACGGGCACGCCGATCTGATCCGCGAACGCATCGACGGCGTCACCGGCGAGTGACCGGGTAGCCGTCAGTCCGGCCGCCCGGCCCGCAGCATGTGCTCGCCCAGCGGGGTCAGCGTGTGCACCACTGACGAACCGGCCCGGTGGGTGGCGATCAGTCCGGCCCGGCGCAGGGTGCTGGTGTGCTCGCTGGCGGAGGCGATCGAGATGCCCACCGCTCGGGCCACCTGTGAGGTGCTGAGGCCGTCGGCGACCACTTGCAGCACGGCGGCCCGGCTCCGGCCGAGCAGGTGGGCGAGGGGCTGGCCGGTGGCCAGTTCCCGCCGGGCCGGCCGGATCGGGTAGGTCAGCACCAGCGGGCCGGCCGGGTCGTCGAGCACAGCGGGCTGCGGCACGAAGTACGAGGGCACCAGGGTGACGCCCCTGCCGCCCGGCGACAGACCGACGTCCCCGCCGAAGGCGCACCGGTACGACAGCTCGTACGTGTCCCCCGTCGGCGTGAAGTGCAGGTAAGGGCTGAGGCCACGGAGCACGCGGTCGAGCCCTGCGTCCACGATGGCTCGACCGCGTACCGTCCGGTCGGCGTGCACCGCCGCGACGATCGTCTCCCAGTACGCGCCCACCGCGACGGCGTGGAAAGCCTCCATCGCATCGAGTAGGCGGCGTACCGCGGCTGGTTTCCCGTCGGCGAGCGGACCGACCCGGGGCGGCAGCTCGCCGGCCTCGATCCGCGGTCGTAGCTCCGCGGCGAGGGTCGCCGCCGGGGTGGCCGCGACCTCCGCCAACGCGGGGCCAAGCTCCCCACCGAAGCGGGGCGGGGTGAGGAAGTCCGGGAACCACCTCTCGCGACGGCACAGGTCCAGGTAGGGCCACATGACCGGGCGCAGTGCGGCACGGGTACGGGCCCGCCACGCGACCAGGTGTTCCGGCACGGTGGTCTGGAACACCCGTTGCCCGGCAGCCCCCAGCTCCAACAACACCGACGGCTCGGCACGCAACACGGTACGGCTGAGGTCCGCCGCGCTCAGGTGCAGAGTCACCACGGCATCGACGCTGCCACCTTTCGGGCGGGTGCGAAAGGGGCTGGAGACGATCCGGCGGTGCGGTGACCCTCGGGCCATGAAGAAGCTGCTCGCATCGGCCACCGCCGGCCTGGCCGTGCTGACCGTCGCCGTACCCGCCCCGGCGCTCGCCGAACGCCCGCGCCCCGACACGTACGTGGTCTCCCGGGCGTCCGGGGTGCTGCCCGAGGGGATCGCGGTGACCCGGGACGGCACCCTCTACGTCACCAGTCTCGGCACCGGTGCCGTCTACCGTGGTCACGTCCGCGACCGGGAGCTGCGACAGTTCCTGCCGCCGGGGGCGGACGGGCGTACCCGGGCGGCCGGGTTGCACGTCGACCGGCGGGGTCGGATCTTCGTCGCCGGCTGGGACACCGGCGCGCTCTTCGTGTACGCCCCGGACGGTGAGCTGCTGGCCCGACGGACGGGGCCGGGCGCCGCCCTCAACGACCTGGCGCTGACCGCCGACGCGGTCTACGTCACCGACTCGGCCACCGGCACGCTGTGGCGGGCGGCGCTGGACGGCCCGACGGTCGGGAACCTCGTACGGTGGCTCGCCCCCGCTGACTTCCCGGTCGCGCCGGGATTCCTCAACGGCATCGTCGTCACCGACGGCGGGCGGATCGCGCTCGTCGGCGACCAGGGCAACGGTCAGCCCGGCACCGAGCGGCTGTGGCGGGTCGACCTGGTCGGGCGGACGGCCAGGGCCGTCGAGGTGATCGACGGCCAGCTGGGCGCCGACGGGCTGCTGGTGGAGGGCGACCGGCTCTACGGGGTGGTGAACTTTCCCGACGGCGCCGGCGGCTGGGATTTCGCGGTGAACCTGGCGATCGTGGACGCCGACCGGAGAACCGCTCGGGTGGTACGGCAGTCCCGTCCGGCCGGCCTGGCGCAGTCGCCGACCACGATCGTCCGCGACGCCGGCCGGCTGCTCTGGGTGAACAGCCAGCTCAACGCGTCCGCCCCGGCGCCGCCCTTCACCGTCACCCAGGTCCCCGGGCTGCGCTGACCCGGCCCGACGCCCCGAGCGTTGGCGGGCCGGGTCACCGCGATGCCGACGAACGCGCCGCTGTCGCCTCGCTCAGTACGCCAGGGCGGCGCGCAGGTAACGGAGGTCGGCGTGGCCGCCCCAGCGGTGCGCCGACAGCCCGGCGGCCCGGGCACCTCGCACGGCCCAGTCCTCGTCGTCGACGAACAGGACCCGGGCCGGCGGGGTGGCCAGGGCCACGCAGGCGGCCTGGAAGTATTCCGGGGCGGGCTTGTGCACGCCGACCACCGAGGAGTTGACCACCACGTCCAACTCGCCGACCAGGCCGAGCGCGGCCAGGTCGGCGTCGAGCAGGTCGGTGGCGTTGGTGCCCAGCCCGACCCGGACGCCCGCCGCGCGGACCTCCCGGACGAACGCCAGCACCTCCTGGTCGACCTCTCCCCGGTAGCTCTGCCACTGCTCCACCGCAGCGCGGGCCCGTTCCGGGCTGCCCACCGATTCGGTCAGGGCGTCCGCCACACTGCTCATCCACTCGGCGTGATTGACCTGGCCGGTGAGCACCGGCTGGAGCCGCCCCCACTGCATGGCGATCTCGCCGAGCACCCCCTCGGAGAGGCCGTACTCCCGCTCCACAACGGCGGCCACCGCCGGGTCCCACCGACGCAGTACGCCGTCGAAGTCCAGCAGGAGCGCCGTCGCGCGTTCCCGAGCCACTACCCGTTCTCCTCGCCGCGGCCGTGCCGCTGGTCGTCCTCGTCGGCCCGGTTGAGCCGTTGGCTGATCACCTGGGTGACCCCGCTGCGCATGGTCACGCCGTAGAGCGCGTCGGCGATCTCCATCGTCCGCTTCTGGTGCGTGATGACGATCAGCTGACTCTTCTCCCGCAACTGTGCCAGCAGTGTGATCAGCCGGCCCAGGTTGACGTCGTCCAGGGCCGCCTCCACCTCGTCCATGATGTAGAACGGGCTGGGTCGGGCGCGGAAGATCGCCACCAGCATGGCCACCGCGGTCAGCGACCGCTCGCCACCGGAGAGCAGCGACAACCGCTTGATCTTCTTGCCCGGCGGGCGGGCCTCCACCTCGACGCCGGTGGTGAGCAGGTCGTCCGGTTCGGTGAGGATCAGCCGTCCCTCGCCGCCGGGGAAGAGCACTGTGAACACCTGCTCGAACTCGCGGGCGGTGTCCTCGAAGGCGCTGGCGAACACCTCCAGGATCCGCTCGTCCACGTCCTTGACCACGGTGAGCAGGTCCCGGCGGGTGGCCTTGAGGTCCTCCAACTGCTCGGAGAGGAACTTGAAACGCTCCTCCAGCGCGGCGAACTCCTCCAGCGCGAGCGGGTTGACCTTGCCCAGCAGGGCGAGTTCGCGTTCCGCCTTCGCGGCCCGCTTCTCCTGCACCGGCCGCTCGTAGCGCACCGGCTCGGGCACCGGCAGACCGTCCCGTTCGGCCGCCGCGACGTCGACCTGGGTCGGCGGCACGGGCTGGGTGGGGCCGTACTCGGCGACGAGCGTCTCCACGTCCAGCCCGAAGTCCTCGGCGGCCTTCGCCTCCAACTGCTCGATTCGCAGCCGCTGCTCCGCCCGGGCCACCTCGTCGCGGTGCACCTGGCTGGTCAGCCGCTCCAGCTCCGCGCCGAGCCGCTTGGCGGCGCCGCGTACCTCCTGAAGCTCCGCCTCGCGCGCGGCCCGTTCCAGGGCGACCGCGTCGCGGTGCTCCTCGGCCGTCGCGATCGAGGTGGTCAGCCGGGTCAGCGCCTCCCGGGCGCCACCGGCGACGGACCCGGCGATGCTCGCGCCCCGGGCGCGGGCGGCCCGCCGGGCCGCCGCGCGTTCCCTGGCGGCCCGTTCCGCGGTGGCCTGCCGGGCGAGGGAGTCGGCCCGGCCGGCGATCGAGGAGACCCGCTCCTCGGCGGTACGGACGGCGAGCCGGACCTCCATCTCGTTCTGCCGGGCCTGCGGCACCATGGCCGCCAGTTGGTCGCGTTCCTCGGTGGAGGGCTCGGCGTCGACCGGGGTCTCCTCGGCCAGCCGCAGCCGCTCCTCCAGTTCGGCGAGGGCGGTGAGGTCCCGTTGCCGGGCGGCCTCGGCGCGGGAGCGGGAGTCCCCGAGCCGGTCCGTCTCGGCTTTCGCGGACCGGGCTGCCGCGCCCAGCTCGGCCAGGCGGCGGGCGGCGGCGTTGCGGTGGCTCTCCGCCTCGCGCTTCTCGGCGGCGGCGTGCTGCACTGCCTCCTTGGCGGCGGCCACCTCGGCGCGCGCCTCGACCAACTGGTCACGCAGCTCCAAGGCGGCGCGTTCGGCGGTGAGCCGATTGGCGCGAGCCTCCTCCACGGCGGCCTGCACCTCGATGTAGCTGGGGGCCTTGGCCGACCCACCCGCGGCCGCGTACGCCCCGACCACGTCACCGTCCGGGGTGACCGCCCGCAGCTCGGGGTTGGTGGCGACCAGCTCCGCCGCGGCGGCGAGATCATCGACGAGCGCCACGTCGCGTAGGGCCCGGTGCACCGCCGGCCGCAGCTCGTCGCCGCACTCCACCAGGTCGGGCGCCCACCGGGCACCGTCCGGCAGCTTCGGGCGCAGCGCGTCCGCGGAGCCGGTCATGCCGGGCCCCGCCGGGCTGCCGACCAGCAGGCCGGCCCGGCCGGCGTCGGAGATCTTCAGCAGCCGCATCGCCTCGACGGCCTCGTCCACCCCACTGACGGCGACCGCGTCGGCGAGGCCGCCGAGCGCGGCGGCCAGCGCGGCCTCGTGGCCCGGGGCGACGGTGAGCAGCCCGGCGAGGCTGCCGAGCAGGCCGGGCACGTCCCCGGCGCGGGCGAGCAGGGCCCCCGCACCGTCCTTGCGCCGCAGCCCCAGGGCGAGCGCCTCCTCCCTGGCCTTCCAGGTGGCGGCGTCCTTCTCCGCCGCCCGCTCGGCGTCGGTCAGTGATCGGACGCTGGCCTGTGCCCGCTCCTGCACGGCGACCGCCTCGGCGTGCCGGGCATCCAGGTCCGCGTTGTCCCGGTCGGCCTCGGTGGACTGGGCGGCGACCGCGTCCAGGTCGGCCTGCGCCTGCTCGGCGCGGCCCAGCGCGTCGGCGTGCGCGATGGCGAGGCGTTCGATCTCCTCGCCGGCGCTGGTGGTCCGAGCCCGGGCGGAGTTGACCTGGCCGGTGAGCCTCGCCATTCCCTCCCGCCGGTCGGCGATGGCCTTGGCGGCGGCGACCAGCTCCCGTTCGGCGGCGGCGAGCTGCCGTTCCAGCTCCTGGCGGTGCTCGACCGCCTCGGCCAGTCGGATCTGGTCGTCGGTGAGCGCGCCGCGCAGCTCCTCCTCCTGCTCGCGGACCCGCTCGGCCTCGGCCTCCAGCTGGTCCGGGTCGCGGCCGGGTCGCTCGTCGTCGCCGGTGGCGCTCAGGTGCCGCAGCCGTTCCCGGGCCAACTGCTCGATCGAGCGGAAGCGTTCCTGCAGGGCGGACAGCTTGTACCAGGTGTCCTGGGCGGCGGCGAGCAGCGGAGCGTCCTCCGCGAGGGCGGCCTCCAGCTCACCGAGCCGGCCCTGCACCTCGGCGTGCTCGCCCTCGATCTGCTCACGCCGCTCGCGCAGCGCGGTCTCGTCGGCGATCTCCCGATCCAGGGTGGTCCGCAGGGTGGCCAGGTCGTCGGCGAGCAGGCGCAACCGGGCGTCGCGCAGGTTGGCCTGGATGGCGGCGGCGCGTCGGGCCACCTCGGCCTGCCGGCCCAGCGGCTTGAGCTGACGACGCAGCTCGGCGGTGAGGTCGGTGAGGCGGTTGAGGTTGGTCTGCATCGCGTCGAGCTTGCGCAGCGCCTTTTCCTTGCGCTTGCGGTGCTTGAGGACGCCGGCCGCCTCCTCGATGAACGCGCGGCGGTCCTCCGGCTTGGCGTGCAGCATGCCGTCGAGGCGGCCCTGCCCGACGATGATGTGCATCTCCCGGCCGATGCCGGAGTCGGAGAGCAGTTCCTGGATGTCGAGCAGCCGGCAGGAGTTGCCGTTGATCTCGTACTCGCTCTCGCCGGAGCGGAACATCCGGCGGGTGATGGAGACCTCGGTGTATTCGATCGGCAGCGCGCCGTCGGTGTTGTCGATGGTCAGGGTGACCTCGGCGCGGCCCAGCGGCGCCCGACCGGCGGTGCCGGCGAAGATGACGTCCTCCATCTTGCCGCCACGCAGCGCCTTGGCGCCCTGCTCGCCGAGCACCCAGGCGATGGCGTCGACGACGTTGGACTTGCCCGAGCCGTTCGGGCCCACCACACAGGTGATCCCGGGTTCCAGCTTCAACGTCGTGGCGGAGGCGAAGGACTTGAACCCCTTCACCGTCAGGCTCTTGAGATACACCTACTCGATCCTCGTCCGGTGGCCGCCGTACCGTCGCCGGCTGTGGGGACCTGGGTGAACTCGCAGACTAACCCGGCGGTGGGAGCGGGCCGGCACGCGACCCGCCCCGCGTCGCGTCGACCGTGGGGGGCGCTGCCGTTCTGTCGCCCGCAAAGAAAGGCAAGCACCTTTCATGATCGCTTATCCATCGACGCGCTTTTCGGTAACTGCGAGGTGCGCTTCCCCGACCCATCGCAAGATCATGAATGGTCGGTGTCGAAAAGGTGCCGGACAGTGTTGCGCGCCGGCACAGAGGTGTCGGCGCGCATTTTTGCGGTGGTGCGATTCAGTTTTGAGGACCTGAAGATCAGGTCAGCGCCGGCTCGGCCAGACGGAGCAGATCGTCCGCCTCCGCCGCAGCCGCCGCGAGCCGATCATTGTCGGCACGCAGACGCGTGATCTCGAACTCCAGTGCCTGGACCCTGGCACGCAGTCGGGTGACCTCGTCGAGCAGACGCCGGTCGGGCGCTGCACCTACGTGGCCGTAGAGGGCCTTCGCCATGCTGACTCCTTGATATGCGCTGCCGGAAAGGCCGGCCAACGCGCGCCCATTTGTACGCGGCTGTCATTCCAGGCTGTATCTGGGCATGACCGGGCGCGACTGGCGACACCTATATATTGAGCCGCAAACCCCTCCTTCGTCAAGTTCTCGCAGGCCGTAGATCATCTCCACGTCGACCTGTCCACTTGTCGGGGGGCTGCCGCAAGGCACGGACACTCTCTGTCCGGACGCCTTTACTGTACGCCCGGATCCGCCGAAGTCCGCACCCTGGCGTCCGACTTCGCCTTAACTCTTTCTTAGCCACGTTGCCGCAGGTCGTAGGCGCGCCGTAGCGTCACCCCGGCCCGCAACCGACCCCTGGAGGCATAGGCGTGTACGGCTGGACCGATCCGATGGACCCGAACGGCGCCCCCCGGCGCACCGGAGGGCCGACCGACGAGCCGGCCTGGCTGCACGACCGCCCGGAGCCCCGCTCGGCCTATCTGTTCGGTGACGAGCCCGGTCAGCCGGGCGACGAGTGGCACCGGGAGCAGCCCACCAGCGGCCGACAGCCGGAGCCGGCGACGCCCGCGGAGGCGCACACGGCGCCATGGCCGGCCCACCAGCCGGACGGTGCGAACAGCCGCTGGGGCGACAACCGCCCGGGGCCGCAGGACACCGGCGGTTGGCACGCCGAGAATGAGGCGCCCGGCGGCTGGCAGCCCGACAGCGACCCGGAGACCAGCAACGGCTGGCGCGCCGCCGCCGAGACCGGGCGGACCGCAGAGGGACGGCACCGCTCCCCACGCCGCTGGCGCAAGCCGCTGATGATCGGGGGCGCCGCCGCGGCCGCCACCCTCGTGGTGAGCTTCGGCGTCGGCGCGCTCGCGCTTCCCGGCGGTGACGACGGGGCCGCGCAACCGACGGCCGTCGACGACTCCTACGCCGCGTCGGCCGTACCGACCGAGGAGCCGGTGCTGGACACCCTCGCCGCGCCCTCCCCGTCCGCCACACCCAGCCCGACGTCGCCGAGCCCGACGCCGAGCAAGGTCGTCAAGCCCACGCCGACATCGCCGCGGAGCACCGCGGCGTCACGGCGCAGCGTCGCGCGCACCAGCGCGCCGAGCAGCACCGGCGGCTCCACCAACACCGGCGGCTCCAGCGGCTCGGTCAGCGCCCAGGCCCGCGAGGTGGTGGACCTGGTCAACGCCGAACGAGCCAAGGCCGGCTGCAAGGCGCTCAGCATCGACGACAAGCTGATGACTGCCGCCCAGCGGCACAGCCAGGATCAGGCCGACCACCAGAACATGTCGCACACCGGCAGCGACGGCAGCAACGCCGGCACCCGGCTGGACCGGGTCGGCTACACCTGGCGCACGTACGGCGAGAACGTGGCCTGGAACCAGAAGACCCCGGCCGCGGTCATGGACGCCTGGATGAACAGCTCCGGCCACCGGGCAAACATCCTGAACTGCGCGTTCACCGAGATCGGCGTCGGCATCGCCAGCAGCAACGGACCGTACTGGACGCAGGTCTTCGCGGCGCCGCGCTGATCGCGCGTCGTTCCCGCCCCCGCGCTCGTTTGACCCGGTGAGGTACGTCGGGCCGGAGCGTGGGGGCCGCGTACCGGTGCGGGCGGCGACCGGCCGTCCGGGACCCGGGAGCTGCCGATGCGGATCCGGCCACGGCGACGCGTCGCCGTACGCCCACTGCGCCGCGCCCTGTCGGCCAGCGTCGTGCTCGTGCTGGTGCTGCCGGCGTACGGGTGCCGTCCCGCGCTGACCCCACCCGGCGCGCCCACCGCCTGGCCGACGGAACAGGCCCGGCAGTGGCAGTGGCAGTGGCAGCTCAGCGGCCCGCTCGATCCGGCGGTGGACGCCGACGTCTTCCTGCTCGACCCGGTGACCACCACCGCCGCGCAGACCGCCGAGCTGCGCTCTCGGGACCGCCGGTTGATCTGCCAGGTGAACGTGGGGTCGGTCGGCTCCGACGACCCGGACGCCAACCGGTTCCCGGAGATCGTCCGGGGCGCGGCCGGGCGTCGACCCGACAGCCGGTGGCTGGACGTCCGGAGTTGGGACGCGCTCCGGCCGGTGCTGGCCGACCGTTTCCGACTCTGCCGGGGCAAGGGCTTCGGCGCGGTGGCGCTCTTCGACGCCGACGGGTACGCGGCCCGCACCGGCTTTCCGCTCGACTTCGACGACCAACTGCTGTTCAACCGCCGGCTGGCCGAGCTGGCCCGCTCGCTGAGCCTCTCCCCCGGGCTGGCCAACGATGTGCCGCAGCTCGCCGCGCTCGCCCCGGACTTCGACTTCGCGGTCAACGAGGAGTGCGTCCGGCTGGCCCAGTGCGCCAAACTGCTGCCGTTCAGCGACGCCGGCAAGCCGGTCTTCCACGTGGAGTACACCGGCTCCACCGACGACTTCTGTGTCACCACTGTCGGCTACGGCTTCGCGTCGATCCGCAAGGACCGCACCCTGGACGCCTCCCGGGAAGCCTGCCCCCTGCCCTGATCCCGGCCCCGCCGCCCAGCCCCGCCCTCGCCCAGCCCCCGCCGCTGCGCGGCCGCCGCTTGATCGACTCGGGTTTCATGATGTCGCGGTATCCGGCGACCTTGGACACCGCGACATCAATGAAACGGAGTTGATCAAGCAGCGGGCGGGGGCCGCGGGGGCGGTACCCGGCTGGGGTTACGGCACCGGCACCAACTCCGGCGCGGGGGCCGGCGGGTCGGCCGGGGCGGCCGGCGGGCGCGGGCGCAGGAAGCGCGGGGCCCACCAGTTGGCGTCGCCGAGCATGGTCATCAATGCCGGCAGCACCACGCCCCGGATGATGGTGGCGTCCAGCAGGATCGCCGCCGCCAGACCGATGCCGAGCTGCTTCATGTCGATGGTGCTCAGCGTGGCGAAGATCGAGAACACTCCGACCATCACGATCGCCGCGCTGGTCACCACCCCGGCCGACGAGGTGATCCCGTACGACACGGCGTCACGGTTGGCCAGGCCGGAACGGACGCCCTCGCGGATCCGACTGACCACGAAGACGTGGTAGTCCATCGAGAGGCCGAACAGCACCACGAAGAGGAACAGCGGCAGCCAGGACACGATCGCGCCCATCGACGTGAAGCCCAGCAGCCCCTGCGCCCACTCGCCCTGGAAGACCAGCACCAGCAGGCCGTACGCGGCACCGGCGGAGAGCAGGTTCAGCGCGATCGAGCTGGCCGCGATGACCACCGACCGGAAGGTGAACGCCATGACCAGGAAGGTCAGCACCAGCACGAAGCCCATGACCAGCGGCAACTTGTCCCGCACGTGCTGTGCGTAGTCCTCGCTGTCGGCCACGCCCCCGCCCACCGCGTACTCGATGCCGGGGATGCCCCGCAGCTCGGCCGGGACCAGGTCGCCGCGCAGCTTCTCCAGCGACTGCACGGACCGGTCGTCGCGACTGGCGTACGGGGTCGGCACGTCCAGCACCGTGACCCGTCGGTCGGCCGACACCTCGATCTTCGGGCCGTCCGCCTCGGCCGGGGCGAACAGCGGATCGCCGGCCGCCCGGGCGGACAGGTCGGTGAGGGCGGCGTGTACCCGGTCGGCCTGGTCGGCGGGCGCCCGGACGGCCACCACGTGATTGGTCCCGGCGCTCGGGAAGGCCGCGGTGAGCCGGTCGTACGCCTGCATGGCCGGGGTCGTGCGGGGCAGGTCCTCCATGCCGGGGAACTTCAGTTTCATTCCGAGCGCCGGCGCGGCCAGCGCGAGCAGCAGCCCGACCGAGATGACAAGCGTCGCGACCGGCGCGCGCAGCGCGGGCCGGAGCACCGCGGGCCACAGCCGGGGCGCGCGGGGTCCACCGTGCCGGCCGGTGCGCGGCGCGGTGAGTCGCCAGAGCAGCGGCACCCGGGGCCGGTCCACCCAGCGGCCGAGTCGGGCCAGCAGCGCGGGCAGGACGGTCAGCGAACCGGTCACCGCGACGGCCACCACGAGGATCGAGCCGATGGCGAGGGACGAGAAGACCACATCGCCGGCGAGCAGCAGCCCGGCCATCGAGATGATCACCGCGAAGCCGGAGACCACCACGGCGTGCCCGGAGGTCTCCGCGGCGATCTCCACCGCGTCCAGCCCGGACCGGCCCTTGGCGCGTTCCTCCCGCTCCCGACGGATGTAGAACAGCGAGTAGTCGACACCGACCGCCATGCCGATCAGCAGGATCACCGGTGCCGTGGTGTCGGTGGCCGGCACCAGGTGCGAGGCGAGGGTGGACAGACCCATCGCGGCGGCCACCGAGGAGAGCGCCAGCAGCACCGGCACGCTCGCCGCGATCAGCGCGCCGAACGCGATGATCAGGATCGCCAGGGTGACCGGCAGACTGAGCAGCTCGGCGCGCTTGAAGTCCTTGCCCAGGGTGTCGTCGAGGGCCTGACCGATCGACGGCCCGCCGACCTGCTCGACGCGCAGTTCGGGGTGCGCCGCCTGCACGGCTGCGGTGGCGTCCCGCAGCGGCTGCACCCGCTCCGAGGCGGTCTCCGGGTCGCCCGACATGGTGATCGGCAGCAACAGCGCCGAGCCGTCCCGCGCGGTGACCGGCTGGCCCACCCCGGCAACCCCGGCGACGGTACGCAGCCGGGCCGCCGCGTCGTCGGCCGCCGCCTTCGCCGCCGCCTGGTCCAGTGCACCACCGGTGGAGGTGATCAGGACGTTGTCCACGGCCGGGTCGGCGAAGTCACCGGCGTCCACGATCAGGCTGGCCCGTCCCGCCTCGCCGATCGCCTGGTCGCTGTTGGTGGCCTCGTTGAGTCCGGCGGCGTTGCCGCCGACGAAGCACACCGCCACGAACACGGCCCACAGTGCGATCGCCCGCCACGGGTGCTCGGCGCTCCACCGCGCCAGCCGCACCGTCACCGGTCTTCTGCCCATCTCGGATCCCCCTGTCACGTCAGCCCCCGGTCAACTGTGCTGACGCTAGGTGCGCGACGAGGCGGTCACATCGGGGATCGACCCCGGCCCACCCTGGAACCATCGGACCGGGAGCGGGGGTGCGTTCCGCGGGCGTCAGCCCGCGATCCGGGCGTACCCCGGGGTCCAGCCCGGAGCGACCCGCCGCGACCCGCCGGCGGCGCCCCGAGCGGGCTCCGGGTCATCCCCGAAGGGACCCCCGGGGCCGTGGCTGACAGCGCGGGCAGCTGTACGACGACCGGTTCATGAACGCTTCCCGGCGGATCGGCGCGCCGCACCGGCGGCACGGCTCGCCCTCGCGGCCGTAGGCGTTGAGCGCCCTGTCGAAGTAGCCGCTCTCGCCGTTGACGTTGACGTAGAGGGCATCGAAGCTGGTGCCGCCCTCCTTGATCGCCTCGGCCAGCACGTCGCGGACGTGACCGAGCAGGCGCTGCGCGGCCGGAGCGGTCAGCGCGTCGGTGGGTCGGGTGCCGTGCAGCCGGGCGCGCCAGAGCGCCTCGTCGGCGTAGATGTTGCCCACCCCGGAGATCAGGGTCTGGTCGAGCAGGGCCCGCTTCACCTCGGTGTGCCGGCGGCGCAGCGCCGCGACGAACGCCGCGTCGGAGAACTCCGGGTCCATCGGGTCGCGGGCGATGTGTGCGATCTCGTCGGGCAGCTCGGCGCCGCCCTCGCTCACCGAGAGCCCACCGAACGTGCGCTGGTCGACGAAGCGCAGCTCCGGGCCGTCGTCGCTGAACCGGAACCGGACCCGCAGGTGGGTCTCGTCCACTGTGCCGGGTGGCTGGAGCAGCAGCTGACCCGACATGCCGAGGTGCCCGACGATCGCGTCACCGCTGTCCAGTGGCAGCCACAGGTACTTACCGCGACGGCGGGCGTCCAGCACCGTCCGGCCGGCGAGCACGTCGGCGAAGTGCACGTCGCCGGGAGCGTGCCGGCGGACCGCACGCGGATGACGGACCTCGACCGAGGCGATCCGCCGGCCGACGACCCACTGGGCCACCCCCTGCCGGACGGTCTCCACCTCGGGCAGCTCAGGCACGCGCCGGCCCCGTCTCGTGGCCGTCGGCGCCCCCGGCCGGCAGCGCCTGCGCCAGGTGGTCGGCCTGCTCGGCCGAAGCGGCCCGCTCGGCACGCTCCAGCGGCCCGAACGGCTCACCCCGGTCGGCCGCGTCGTCCCGGTCGGTCGGCTGGTTCTGGCGGTCGCCGGCCCGACCATCCTGGCCATCGTCGCCGTTCTGGTCGTTCTGCTCGGCGAGCGTGCGCCAGGCGGCCTCGGCGGCCCGCTGCTCGGCCTCCTTCTTGCTGCGCCCCTCCGCGCCGCCGTACCGGTTGCCGGCCACCACCACCCAGGCGGTGAACGTCTTGAGGTGATCCGGGCCGGTGCCCTCGATGCGGTACTCCGGCACGCCCAGCCCGAGCGCCGCCGTCAACTCCTGGAGACTGGTCTTCCAGTCCAGGGCGGCGCCGCGACCGGCCGACTCGGCCATCAGCGGGTCGAAGAGCCGGTGGATGACGATCCCCGTGGTGTCCAGGCCGTACTGCAGGTAGATCGCGCCGAGCAGCGCCTCCAGCGTGTCGGCGAGGATGCTCGCCTTGTCCCGGCCACCGGTCGTCTCCTCACCCTTGCCGAGCAGCAGGTACGCGCCGAGCCCCTCCGGGCCCAGACCGCGGGCCACGTCGGCGAGCGCCCGCATGTTGACCACGCTGGCCCGCAGCTTGGCGAGTTGCCCCTCGGGCAGATCCGGGTGGTTGTGGAAGAGCGCCGTGGTGATCACCACGCCGAGCACCGAGTCGCCGAGGAACTCCAGCCGCTCGTTGGTGGGCAGCCCGCCGTTCTCGTACGCGTACGACCGGTGGGTCAACGCGCGCTGGAGCAGCTCGGGTTCCAGGCTCACGCCGAAGGCGGCTTCCAGGTGACCGACGGACGCCCGCCGCCGCTTGTCGTTGCTCATGTGCGTACCTCGGTGTCGGTGGAGCGATCGGTGCGATTCGTCGCGGCGTTGCCGTCGAGCAACGCGGAGACCAGATCGGTGGCGCGCCGCCGCCACAGGTGGGCGGCGAGAGCTATGCCGGAGGCGACGTCGTCGGCGCGGGCGGACCCGTGGCAGACGACCACCGTCCCGACGACACCCAACAGGGCCGCCGCGCGGGGGGCGCCGCCCTGCGCGGGTGGGCCGCCGGCCATCGCGTACGCGCCCTCAATGGCCTTCAGCAGCACGTTACCGGTGAACCCGTCGGTGACGACGACATCGGCGCGCGCGCCGAGGGCCACGTCGAACCCCTCGACCAGACCGACGTAGTGCGCCCCACCGGGCAGCGGTTCGACGGCGAGCAGCGGGTCGGTGGCGCGGCGAACCCGGTCGCCCTTGCCGGCCTCGGTGCCGACCGAGAGCAGCCCGACCCGGGGCGCGGCGATCGAGTGGGCCACCGCCGCGTAGGCGGCGCCGAGCACGGCGTGCCGGGCGAGGGTGGCCGGGCGGGGTTCCAGGGAGCCGCCGACATCGAGCAACACGACCGGCCCCGCCACGGCGGGCAGGGTGGCGGCCAGCGCAGGTTGGCGGATCTCCGGTGACCGGCCGAGGCCGAGCACGGCCGCGGTGACGGTGGCACCGGTGGCGCCGGCGGAGACCAGGGCGTCGGCGGTCCCGTCCCGGACGGCGGTGACCGCGGCCCGGACGGTGCTCTCGGCGCGGGCGGCGCTGGGATGGTCGGCCATGCCGACGACATCGCGGACGGGCCGCACGGTGATCCGGGCGCGTTGCGCCGGATCGAGGGCGGCAATCAGCTCGTCGGCGACCTCGGTCGGACCGACGAGAAGCAGATGCAGGTCAGGGTCGGCGCGCATGGCCCGCAGAGCGCCGTCAACCACGACGGCGGGAGCGTCGTCCCCGCCGAGGAGGTCAACGGCGATCCGCGCGGCGCCCGGCTCCACCGGAACGCCGGCCGGGTTAGGCCGGCCGGCGTCGGAGGGAGCCGGAGCACCGGGCGAATGCCAGGATGCGCGCGCCGCCCGACCTGGGGTCGGGGGCGTCACTCGGCGTCCAGGTCAGACCTCGAGAACCTGGCGGCCGTTGTAGGTGCCGCAGACGGAGCAGGCGGCGTGCGGCAGCTTCGGGGACTTGCACTGCGGGCACGCAACGGTCGCGACCACGGTCGCCTTCCAGTTCGCCCGGCGGGACCGGGTGTTGCTGCGCGACATCTTGCGCTTCGGGACGGCCACGGTTCTTACTCCTCTGTAACGGTCAGTTGCGACAGGCCCGCCCAACGCGGGTCGATCTGCTGGTGACTGTGGTCGGCCGGCAGATCGTCCCAGTGCGCCCCACATTCGGGGCACAGTCCTGGGCAGTCCTCCCGGCAGAGCGGGTTGGTCGGCAGCGTGAGCACCAACGCGTCCCGCAGCGCCGGCTCCAGGTCGATCAGATCGCCCTGCATCCGGCCCACCTCGTCCTCGTCGGTCGTGGCGTCCGTGGTGCTGTCCTCGTACGCGTACAGCTCCTGGATCGTCACGGCCATCGAGTCGTTGATCTCGCGCAGGCAACGGCCGCACTCGCCCCGGACGGGACCGGTGATGGTCCCGGAGACGAGCACGCCCTCGGACACCGACTGCAACCTCAGATCGAGGTCGAGGTCCGCGCCCTCCGGCACGCCGATCAACTCCACACCGAGGTCCGCCGGTGCCGGCACGACCCGCTGGACCTCACGCAACGCGCCAGGGCGACGCGGCAGGTCCCTCGTGTCGAGGACCAGCGGCGACCTGGGGTTGAGTGTCGATGGCGAGTGCTTGGGCATAGTTAGACTCCGGCCGGTGAGAGGCCGACAAAAAAGGTTACCTGGACGACCGCCGGACCGTCGAACCGGGGGCGACGCCCGCCTGAGAAGTCGGCTGGTGAGGTGCCGCTCAGAAGGGTAGCGGGCGTTCCGCCTCATCCCCAGCGAAGGTGCCGATCTCCCGCAGCGCGTGCATCTTGTCCCGGCCGCGCTCTATCGAGGCCAGCGCCCGGGTGAGGAACTGCTCGAAGTTGGCCAACGCGGTGTCGACGTAGTCGTCGACCTCCTCCCGCAGGCGCTGCGCCTCGGCGCGGGCCTCACCGATGATCCGGGCACCCTCGTGCTCGGCGGACACGGTGATCTCGTTCACCGAGACCAGGCGGGCGTGTTCTGCCTCACCCTCGCTGATGATCCGGTCCGCCTCGCGCTTGCCGGCTTCCATGATCTTGTCGCGCTCCTCCAGGAGGGCGGCGGCACGACGCAGGTCGGCGGGGAGATCGGCGCGCATCTCGTCGAGGGCAGCGATCATCTCACCCCGGTCGACCATGCAGTTGTTGCGCGACATCGGGACGGAGCGGGCCTGCTCCAGGATGGCGATCAGTTCGTCGATGCGATCGAGCGGGTCCACCGGCTACCTCACTCCTGTCGTTCGTCGGCCGACCTCCATGATGCGGGCTACGGCCGTTCCCCGCGCCACCAATCATGTCGTGCCCGCCCCACCGCCGCCCCACTCACCCCATCCCGGCGAGTCGCGACATAGTCACCCCCCGCGTCCCCATCATCGGCGTCGATCTTGCACTTCCTGTTGCGTCAAATCGCCTCAGAAGGAGCGATCCGGGAACCATAAGTGCAAGATCGCGGGAAGTGAGGGGGTCGGACAGGGCCGCGTGGTGCGGGATCGGCTCAGCGGCGGGGGCCCAGACGGGCCTGGAGCGCTTCGCGGACCGGGTCGGGGACGTGGGCGGAGATGTCGCCACCCCACTTGGCCACGTCCTTGACCAGGCTCGACGACAGGAACGAGTAGAGCGGATTGGTCGGCATGAAGAGCGTCTCCACGCCAGCCAGACCGATGTTCATCTGGGCCATCTGCAACTCGTAGTCGAAGTCGCTGACCGCCCGCAGACCCTTGATCAGCACGCTCGCCTGCTGGGCCCGGCAGAAGTCCACCAGCAGCCCGCGGAACGACTCGACCCGCACGTTGCCGTACGACGAGGTCACCTCGCGGAGCATCTCGATGCGCTCCTCGACGGTGAACAGGCCACTCTTCGACTGATTCACCAGCACACCGACGATGACCTCATCGAAGAGCCGACTGGCCCGCCCGATGATGTCGAGGTGTCCGTTGGTGACCGGGTCGAACGAACCGGGACACACCGCACGTCTCATGATCGGCGACCGTACCAAAGGGTGGTCTCGCCGTAACGGCGGCTGCGCTCGGCGGTGATCCCCTCCACCCAGTCGAACTCCCTGGTGCGGCGGGACCGCTCGACCACCACCAACGCGTCGGGCGCCAGCCAGCCGCCGTCGACGAGCGCGGCCAACATCGCGGTGATCTCCTCGTCCGGCACCGCGTACGGCGGGTCGGCGAAGACCACGTCGTACGGCTCCCCGTCCGGCCCGGCGGCCAGCACCGTCGCCACCTTGCCGGTGACCAGACGGGCCGCCGGGCCGGCGCGCAGGGCCGCGACGTTCTCCCGGATCACCCGGGCCGCCCGCGGGTCGGACTCGACGAGCAGCACGTGCCGGGCGCCCCGGGAGAGCGCCTCCAGCCCGACCGCGCCGGAGCCGGCGTACAGGTCGGCGAAGCGGGCGCCGTCGAGATCGACGTCGGCCTGGACGGCGCTGAACAGCGCCTCCCGGACCCGGTCCGAGGTGGGTCGGGTGCCGGCGCCGGGGGGCGCGGCGATCCGCCGGCCACCGAGCGTCCCGGCCACGATCCGGGTCACCGTTTCCTCCTGCTCATGCCCGCGACGCTACGCGATGCGACGCGGGCCCGGTCAGCACGGCGCGGATCCGGGGAGCCGGCCAGCCGGCGACGACGCGGCGCGACTGAGCAGCCACGCAAGCCCGGAATCCACAGTGCAGCAGCGGCGCGAGGACGGTCCCCAGTGATCGGACGGACACCTTCGGTTCATCAAAGATCACGAATCGACTACATTGCCGGATGGCAATGATCTGAACTCCCCTCATTAACCACCCATCAGTACAGTCTCCCCCTGTCCCCGCTTTCGCCGCGGGAACACCACCGCGTCGCGACGCCCCGGTGAGCAGGTGACTCCCCGGTCACCACGTCTCCCGGCCTCCCGCCACGCGATCCGTACCCCCCTCACCAGGAGCAGGCGTGAACCCTCCCAAGTCTCCGTTCCGGCGCGTCGCGGCCATCGCCGCAGGTGCGCTGATCGGCCTCGCCGGCGTCGGCACCCTCGCGAGCCCCGCGAGCGCCCACCACCCCGAGCCCTCCGGCACCTACTGCCTGACCTCCGACGGCCAGGTCAAGGTGACCTGGACGGTCGGCAACAGCGAGAACATCGACGCGACCATCACCAAGCTCGAGTCGACCGTCCCGGGTGACTTCACCGGCGACCTGGCGAAGGACGCCACCCTGCCGGCGAAGGGCCAAGGTTTCCTCACCGGCACCCAGGCGCACACCTTCGACACGAAGCGGCCGACGGTCGAGCTGACCGTCGAGGCGCGATGGGTGCGTACCGACCGGATCGTGACCGAGTCGCGGACCGTCGCCGCCGAGCCGAAGGGCACCTGCGCGGCAGAGACCACGCCGCCGGCGAGCACCCCGACCCCCAGCGCACCGGCGACCCCCACGCCGACCCCCACCACCGCCTCTCCGTCGCCGAGCCAGCCGCCGGCCCAGAGCCCGACCCCGACCCCGCCGGCCACCCCGGCTCCGGCGGAGCCGGTCGGCTCGGTCGAGTCGACCTGCGACAAGCTCACCTTCACGATCGAGAACCCCGCCGACGGTGAGACCGTCACGCTCACCCTGACCCCGAACAAGGGCGAGGTGAAGACGCTCGTCGTGAAGCCGGGCGAGACCGGTTCCGTCTCCTTCGACGCGACCGAGGGTCTCGTCGTGACGCCGGCCGCCGAGGGCCTGGACGACACCGCGCCGATCGCGTGGGAGAAGCCGGCCGACTGCACCCCGGGTCAGGGTGGCGGCGACAAGGACGAGCCGGCTCTGCCGCTGACCGGTGCCGCGACCGGCGGCATCATCGCCGGCGCCGTGGTGCTGCTCGCCGCCGGTGCCGCCCTGTTCGTGGTGGCCCGCCGTCGTCGGGTTCGCTTCACCGCCTGAGACAACCCGCTCTGACACCTGAGGGCGCGTCGACCACCCGGTCGGCGCGCCCTCAGCCGTGTAGTGGCCTGCCTGATCGACGCGACATCATGGAAACCGGGGTATCCCTGTCGACGGGATACCCCGGCTTCATGAAACTGGAGTGGATCACGGCGGCGCGTGATCAGCCCTTTTCCAGGTACTCCGCGCGGTCCTCGTCGACAAGTGCGGCCACCGAGGCGGCCAGCGCCGGATTGCGGGTCAGCTCCGGGTCGTCCTCGATCAGGGTGATCGCCTCGGCGCGGGCCTCGCGGATCAGGTCGGCGTCGCGTCGCAGCGACAGCAACCGCAGGTGCGAGCGGTGCCCGGACTGGGTGGCACCCAACACGTCGCCCTCGCGGCGCTGCTCCAGATCAAGCTCGGCGAGCTTGAAACCGTCGCTCGTGGACGCCACCGCGTCCAGCCGCTCCCGCGCCGACGAGCCCTCCGGCGCCTCGCTGACCAGCAGGCAGAGCCCGGCAGCGGCACCCCGGCCGACCCGGCCCCGCAACTGGTGCAACTGGGAGACACCGAACCGGTCGGCGTCCAGCACGATCATCACCGTCGCGTTCGGCACGTCCACGCCGACCTCGATCACTGTGGTCGCCACCAGCACGTCCAGGTCGCCGGCCGCGAAGGACCGCATCACCGCGTCCTTCTCGTCGGCCGGCAGCCGACCGTGCAGCACCCCGATCCGCAGGCCGTGCAGTGGACCCTCGGCCAGCAGCGGGGCCACCTCGGTCACCGCCAGCGGCGCCCGCCGGCCGTTGTCGTCCTCGGGTGGCGGTTCCTCCTCGGCGCCAGGGCCGTCCCCGATGCGCGGACACACCACGTACGCCTGGTGCCCGGCGGTCACCTCCTCGCGCAGCCGCCGCCAGGCCCGGTCCAGATAGGCCGGTTTCTCGGCGGCCGGCACCACGTGCGAGGCGATCGGCGACCGCCCCCGGGGCAGCTGGGAGAGCGTGGAGACCTCCAGGTCGCCGTAGACCGTCATCGCCACGGTGCGCGGGATCGGGGTCGCCGTCATCACCAGCACGTGCGGCGGCTGGTCGGCCTTGGCCCGCAGCGCGTCGCGCTGCTCCACGCCGAAGCGGTGCTGCTCGTCGACGACCACCAGGCCCAGGTCGGCGAAGTCGACCCCCTCGTAGAGCAGGGCGTGGGTGCCGAGCACGATGCCGGCCGCGCCGCTGGCAACCTCGCCGAGCGCCCGGCGGCGGGCCGCCGCGCCCAGCGAGCCGGTGACCAGCTCGACCCGGGTGGCGTGCTCGGCGGAGCCCAACTCGCCGGCCCGACCGAGCGGCCCGAGCAGGTCGAGCATGCCGCGGTGGTGCTGGGCGGCCAGCACCTCGGTGGGCGCCAGCAGCGCGGCCTGCCCGCCCGCGTCGACCACCTGGAGCATCGCCCGCAGCGCCACCACCGTCTTGCCCGAGCCCACCTCGCCCTGCAACAGGCGGTGCATGGGGTGCCCGGCGGCCAGGTCCGCCGCGATCTCCACGCCCACCTCGCGCTGACCGGCCGTCAGCTCGTACGGGAGTCGGGCGTCGAAGGCTTCCAGCAGCCCGCCCGGGCGTGCCGGGCGGGGCCGGGCCGGCCAGTCGGCCGCCCGGTGCTTGCGCTGCACCAGGGTCACCTGGACGGCGAAGGCCTCGTCCCACTTGAGTCGCCGCCGCGCCTGGTGCAGCGCCTCCTTGCTGGACGGCCGGTGGATCTCGCTCAACGCGGCGCCCAACCCGACCAGCTTGCGACCGGCCCGCACAGCGTTCGGCAGTGGGTCGTCCGGCGGGGTGAACGTGTCCAGCACGACGCGCACGCAGCGCGCGATCACCCAGGTCGGCACGGCAGCGGCGGCCGGGTAGACGGGGATGAGCGCCCCGGCGAACTCCTCGATGTCGTCGTTGGCCGCCGCCTCGCCGTCGCCACCCTCGCCGAGCAGGACGTACTCCGGGCCGTTGAGCTGCCGTTTGCCCCGGAACTCGGTGACCTTGCCGGCGAACAGCCCCCACCGGCCGGGGCGCAGCTCCCGCTCGCGCCACGCCTGGTTGCCGAAGAAGGTCAACGTCAGCACCCCGCCGGAGCCGTCGCCGACGGTCACCTCCAGCAGGTTGCCCCGCCGCTGACGCATCGGGCGCACCGCGGTGCGCTGCACCTGAGCCAGCACGGTGACCTGCTCACCGACGTCCAGCGAGCGGATGTCGGTGTGCTCACCACGCTCGTCGTAGCGACGCGGGAAGTGGTAGACCAGGTCACCCGCGGTGTGCAGGTCGAGGTGTGCGGCCAGCGCCTTGGCTGTCTTCTCCCCGACCAGCTTCTTCAGCGGAGTGTCCACAGTGGCTGGTTCGCTCATTCGATCCCTACCAGGAGCGGATAAAACGGCTGGCCGCCCGGGTACGTGTGCACCTCGACGAACGGCCAGCGTCGCGCGACGTGCGCGCGGACGGCATCGGTGAGCCCGGCCGGGGCGTCCGCCCCGGCCAGCAGGGTGACCATCTCGCCACCACCGCCGAGCATCCGGTCGACCACCGCCGCGCAGGTGTCGGTGAGGTCGGTGCCGATCAGGTGCACCTCCCCCTCCACCAGCGCCAGCACGTCACCGGGACGGCACGGGCCGGCCACTGTCAGCGCCTCCCGGCTGGCGTGGCAGACCTCGGCGTAGCGGCAGGCGCCCGCCGCCTCGGCCATCGCGATCACGTCGTCCTCGAAGCGGCGGTCGCCGTCGCGGACCGCGAGGGCGGCCAACGCCTGCACGGGCGAGCGGGTCGGCACCACGCTCACCTTGATGCCGAAGCGGTGGGCCTCGCGGGCCGCCGCGCTCGCCACCGCCTCGGTGTTGGCGTCGTTGGGCAGCACCACCACCCGGGCCGCGCCGGTGCTGCGCACGGCGTCGAGCAGCTCACCGGTGGACGGGTTGCCCGGCACCACTGTGGCCCCCTCAGCGGCGAACAGCTCGGCGATGCCGCCACCGGTGGCCACCACCACCGCGGCCCGGCCGGTCACCGCCGGGCCGGCGGGCGGCTCCGGCTGGTCGGCGAAACGGGTCACCGAGATCCGGTACGGGCGGCCGGCAGCGACCCCGGCCTCGACCGCCGCGCCCACGTCGTTGACGTGCACGTGGACGTTCCAGGTGCCCTCCGGCTCACGCCCGTCGCCGACGACGACGAGCGAATCCCCCAACGCGTCCAGGGCCCGGCGCAACCCGGCGACCGCCTCGGCTCGGGCATCGAGCAGGAACTGCACCTCGTACGCGTACTCGTCGGAACCGGTCTCGCGGGCGACGGTGGCCGCCGGGCGGGCGGCGCGCGGCGGCGGCGCGGGCCGGGCCGTGCTCTCCCCGGTCAGCACCTCGACCAGGGCGTCGAGCAGCACGCAGAGCCCTCGGCCACCGGCGTCGACAACGCCCGCGCGGGCCAGCGCCGGCAGCTGCTCCGGGGTCCGGGCGAGCGCCTCGGCCGCCGCCCGGGCCGCGACGCCGGCCACCGCCGGCAGGTCGTCGCTGTCCGCGCCCTCGGCCGCCGCGGCGGCGGCCGCGACAACGGTGAGCAGTGTGCCCTCGACCGGCCGGGAGACCGCCGTGTACGCGGCGGCGGTGCCGGAGCGCAACGCGGCGGCCAACTCCCGGCCGCGCACCGCCGGCATCCCGGCGACCTGGTCGGCGAAACCCCGCAGGATCTGCGAGAGGATCACCCCGGAGTTGCCCCGCGCGCCCAGCAGCGCGCCCTGGGCCATCAGCCGCAGCGCGTGCCCGTGCGCGGTCGGCCCGCTGTCGGGCAGGGTGTCCAGATCCATGGCGAGGGCCTGCTGTGCCGAGGTGAGGGTGAGCACCAGGTTGGTGCCGGTGTCGCCGTCGGGCACCGGATAGACGTTGAGCTGGTCGATCTCGCCCTGGTGACGCTTCAGTGCGGCCAACCCGCCCGCACACCAGCGGCGGACCGCGGCGGCGTCGAGGGTGTCCAGCACGGGCAGAAGCCTACTGGCGCACACCGACACCCGTCGGACTCGTCCGGCGTGTCCGCCGTGCCCCGGGTCGGCACTGGCCACGGCGGGGACGGACCGCTCCGGTAGCCTTGCCGCCGGGCCGGCCCACCGTCGGGCGGACGGGCCCACGACCAGGCGTGAGCCGGGGCACGGGCGAGCGCCGGACCGGGCCGGTTGGCCGGGTCGGCGAGTCATCGGGTAACCTGACCAGGTTGCCCGGGCAGCACCTGCCGGCGACCTCATGAACGTATCAATCCCAGGAGTATCCCGTGGCTAGCGTGTGCGACGTCTGTGGCAAGGGACCGGGCTTCGGCCACAACGTGTCCCACTCGCACCGGCGGACCAACCGCCGCTGGAACCCGAACATCCAGTCGGTGCGTACCCCGGCCGGTGGCGGCAACACCAAGAAGTTGCAGGTCTGCACCTCGTGCATCAAGGCCGGCAAGGTCACCCGCGCCTGACGCGGTAGCACCCACCTTCTCGTTCGGCTCAGCCGGCGGACCCCGAGGGTCCGCCGGCTGAGTCGTGTGCGCGGCAGCCACCGCGCACCGCGCCGGCCCGGCCAGGCACGCCGAGGCCCGGCCCGCGGGTCAGAGGGTGCGGCCGAAGGAGATGCAGCCCTCCGCGTCCTTGTAGAAGCCGAAGTTCGGGATCCGCTCGTACCCGGCGGAGCCGTACATGGCGATCGCCTCGGGCTGCTTGTCGCCGCACTCCAGGACCACCCGCTTGCGGCAGTGCTCGCGGGCGGAGCGCTCGACGGCCGCCAACACCGCGCGGGCCACCCCCCGCCCCCGCGCCGCCGGCACCGTGTACATCCGCTTCAGCTCCGCGGTGTCCTCGCCGTGGCTACGCCAGCCACCGCAGCCGACCGGCTCACCGGCCAGGTAGGCGACGAGGAACGCGCCATCGGGCGGCTCGAACTCGGCCGCGTCCACCGGGGTGTCGTCGCCGGTGCCGCCGTAGCGGGCACCGAGGTCGGCCAGGGCGGCCTGGATCAGGTGCTGTGCCACCGGTGCGTCGAACCGCACCACCCGGATCTCGATCTCACTCACGGTGTCCAGCGTACGGCGGCGCCCGGGTCTCAGCGGAAGTGGTCCCAGCCGGCCGGGCCGTCGTAGCCGACCCCGTCGACGGTCACGCCGGCACCGTCCGTGACCAGGCCGATCGGCCGCCAGCCCGGCGGCAGCGGCACCGCCGGGGGGAAGGTAGCGGCCAGCGCGTGGTCGTCGCCACCGGCGAGGATCCAGGTGTACGGGTCGACGCCGAGTGCCTGCGCCGCGTCGGCCATCTGCCGGGGCACCTCGAACCCGTCCCGGCGTACGTCGATGGCCACCCCGCTGGCCGCCGCGATGTGCCCGAGGTCGGCGAGGAGCCCGTCCGAGATGTCGATCATGGAGGTGGCGCCGGACCGAGCGGCCTGCGGGCCGGCCTGGTAGGGCACCTGTGGCCGCCGGTACGCCTCGACCAGCAGCCTCGGGGTGCGGAACCCCCGGGTCAGCACTGTCAACCCGGCTGCCGCGTACCCGGTGCGCCCGGCCAGGGCGAGCACGTCCCCGGGTCGGGCGCCGGAGCGCAGCACGGGTGGGTGGCCCGCCAGGTCGCCCAGCGCGGTGACCGCGACGGTCAGGGTGGGGCTGGCCGACATGTCGCCGCCGACCACGCTCGCGCCGACCGTCGCCGCCTCCGCGGACAGCCCGTCGGCCAGCTCCTCCGCCCAGCCGGTGTCCAGGTCCGCCGGCATGCAGAGCGCGACCAGCAGGGCGGTCGGCGTGGCACCCATCGCCGCGATGTCGGCCAGGTTGGCCGCCGCCGCCCGGTGCCCGACGTCGCGGGCCGAGGACCAGTCCCGCCGGAAGTGCCGCCCGTCGACCAGCACGTCCGTGGACGCCGCCACCCGGCCGTCCGGCGCGGCCACCACCGCCGCGTCGTCGCCCGGGCCGAGCAGGGTCGTCGGCCCGTACGACAGCCGGGCGGTGACCTTCCCGATCAGCCCGAACTCCCCGATCCCGGACACGCCGACGCCACCGCGGGCGTCGCGCCCGTGCTGCCCGGCTCCGCCGTGCTCGCTCACCGCTGCTCCTTGACCACCGATAGGGATCAGACCTGGTCCGTAAGGTAGTTTCACCCTTCGGGCCGCTCCCGGGCGGCGACGGACGGAGGTCGAGTCGTGGTACAGGCGTACATCCTCATCCAGACCGAGGTCGGCCGCGCACGTGACGTGGCGGGTCTCATCGCGGACATCTCCGGCGTGGTTCGCGTCGACGCCGTCACCGGGCCGTACGACGTGGTCGTCCTCACCGAGGCGAACACCGTCGACGAGCTCGGCAAACTCATCGTCAGCAAGGTGCAGATGGTGCCCGGCATCACCCGCACCCTCACGTGTTCGGTGGTGCGGCTGTAAGTGGACGAGTTGACATCATCCTCCTCCGCGGTGGACGACGACGGTGCGCGCGACGCGACCGACGGCACGTCCGGGCCGGCTGACGGTAACGGTGAGCCGACCGATCCCGCCGCCGCCGCGCCGGCCGGCCGCGATCGGACCATGCGGGGCGCTGCCCTGCTGGCCACGGTGATAGCCCTGCCGATCACGCTGCTGGTGGCCGTGTTGGCCTTCAACAAGCTCAGCCCGGACACTCCGGCCGCCGCGCCGAGCCCCTCGGCGACCACCGCCCGGGTGCAGTCCACCGCCCCGGTGGAGATGGCCGCCCCGGCGCTGGCCGCCCGCCCGGCCACGGTCTGCCGGGCGCTGCTGTCCCAGCTCCCGGCGAGCATCCGCGACCTGGCCCAGCGGCCGGTCACCGCCGGCCCGGAGCAGAACGCCGCGTACGGCGACCCCGCGCTCACCGTGGCCTGCGGCGGCACCGAGCCGACCTTCCCCAGCACCGACGAGGTCTGGACGGTCAACGGGGTCTGCTGGCACCTTGCCGAACAGGCCGACGACGCGGTGCTCTCCACTGTCGACCGGGAGACGCTGATCACGGTGCGCGTCCCGGGCGCGTACGAGCAGCCGTTGCAGTGGTTGCCGGCGATCTCCAGCACGATCGTGGCGAGTGTGCCCTCCGGCGGGGCCATCCCGTCCGGCTGCCAGCGCTGAGCACGAACCGACCCCGCCCGCACCGGCTGAGCCGCGCGGGCGGGGTCGGACGGCTCAGTGCAGGCCGACGCCGCGCCGCTGGGCGGTACGGATCAGGCGGTTGACCAGCTTCGGGTACTCCAGGCCGGAGGCAGCCCACATCCGCGGGAACATCGACGTCGGGGTGAAACCGGGCATCGTGTTGATCTCGTTGAGGTAGACGTCCAGCTCGGGAGTGACGAAGAAGTCGGCGCGGGCCAGACCGGCGCAGTCCAGTGCGGTGAACGCGCGGACCGCGTACTCCTGCACCTGACGGGTCACCTTGTCCGGCAGGTTGGCCGGAATGTCGTACTCGCAGGAGTCGTCGAGGTACTTCGCCTCGAAGTCGTAGAAGTCGTGGTCGGCGACGACCCGCACCTCGGCCAGCACTGACGCCTCGGGCGCACCACCGGCCTCGCCCTCCAGCACCCCGCACTCGATCTCGCGGCCGACGATCGCGGCCTCGATGATGACCTTCGGGTCGAACTGCCGGGCGGCGGCGACCGCCGCGTCCAGCTGCGCCCAGTCGGTGACCTTGTTGACGCCGAACGACGACCCGGCCCGGGACGGCTTGACGAAGACCGGCAGGCCGAGCCGCTCCTTGTCCTGCTCGCTGAGGGTCATCCCGTTGCGCAGCACGGCGTACGAGCCGACCGGGATGCCCTCGACGGCGCAGAGCTTCTTGGTGAACTCCTTGTCCATGGCGGCGGCGGAGGCGAACACGTTCGCCCCGACGTAGGGGATGCCGGCCATCTCCAGCATTCCCTGGATGGTGCCGTCCTCGCCGTACGTGCCGTGCAGCACCGGGAAGACCACGTCCACGTCGGCGAGCGCCCGGGGGCCCTCGGTCGGGTCGAGCACCATCAGGCCGTTGCCGGTGGGGTCGGCGCGCAGCACGATGTCGTCGCCGGAGTCGGCGGTGATCTCGGGGAGCTGACGGGCGTTGATCGCGAGCTGGGCGGGATCGCCGTTGGTCAGCACCCACTGGCCGGCCCGGGTGATGCCCACCGGCACCACCTCGAACTCGTCCGGGTCGAGTGCGCCGAACACGCTGCCGGCGCTGACACAGGAGATGCCGTGCTCCGGGCTGCGGCCGCCGAAGACGATCGCCACGCGGGTCTTGCCTGGGGTGGTCACTCCGGTCACCTCTTCGTACGCGACTGCGGCTGGTCGTGCTCGCCGGTGGCGCTCACCCGGTTGACCTTACTGTGCGTGGCGGAAGGGCGAGGCGATACCCGGCGAGCCACGGCAGGACACGGCAACTGGTCATCAGAGGATATACGGTGCGTAACCGGGAGGTAGCGCTGTCGCAGGCCGCTGACCTGGGTCTGCGCTCAGTCCCGGGAGTGCCGGCGACCGACCGCTATCACCTTCACCCGCTGCCGGCCGGCCCGCACCATGCCCAGCGCCATGAACGCGCCGGCGATGCGGTCGGCGGCCTCCCGGCTGCTGGCCCCGACGACCTGCCGGCGCCGCTCCGGCGCGACCCGCTCGTTGCGGTTGACGCCCTCGACCGGGCGCACGTCGGTGAGCACCACGAGGAAACGGGTCATCGCGCGCCGACCGAGGGTACGGCGGGGGGCTCCGGGCGGGTTCGCACGTCGTCTCCTTCCGGCAGGCCGGGATGGCGGGGCGGCACGCGACGATCGGGTACGGGGGAGAAACCCGATCGCCGCGCGCCCCATCCCCTCCGGTCGCTCACCACCACCGTCGCCACGACAACCGGCGGTGAGGACGCCATAACAGATTGACACGTGTACAGCCGTGAATGCAACTCTCATCGACGTTGTCTCATGCAGACGTTCCCGCAAATGTGTGCGACCATCGATGCATGGCCCCGAAGACCGCCCGCGCCCGCCGGCTCGGCATCGCCCTGCGCCACCACCGGGAAGCCGCCGGGCTGACGCTGGAGACCGCGGCGGATGAGATCAACAGCACCCGCAGCACCCTCTCCCGGTACGAGAACGCCCAGACCCTGATCAGCCCGGCCACCGTGCGCGCCCTGCTCACGTCGTACGGGGTGAGCGCCGAGGAGGTGGCCGCGGCGGTGCAGCTGGCCAAGGACGCCCGCAAGCCGGGCTGGTGGGTGTCGTACTCGTACCTGCTGGACCCCCGCACCATCGACTTCATCGCGCTGGAGGCCGAGGCGACAGCCATCGCCAACTTCGAGCCCTCGGTGGTGCCCGGCCTGTTGCAGACCGCTGACTACATCCGTGGCGTGATGCGCGGCGGGCCGCACACCCTCGGCGACGACCTGGTCGAGCAACGGGTCAAGATCCGGCTCGACCGGCAACAGCGGCTCACCGCCGACCAGCCGCCCATCCTCGACGCGATCATCGACGAGGGCGCGCTGCTGCGCCCGGTCGGTGAGCAGTCGGTGATGAACGGGCAACTACGGCACCTGGTCAAGATGGCCGAGTTGCCGAACATCACCGTCCAGGTGATCCCGCTCTCCGCCGGCTACCACCGGGGCACCCGGGGTTCCCTGCACATCCTGGAGTTCGCCGACCCGGAGGACCCGATCATCGCGTCGGTGGAAACCGTCGCAGGTCAGATGATCCTCGACCGCGCCGGTGAGACGCGTACCTGCACCAAGATCATGGAGCATCTCCGTAGCGTGGCGCTCAGCCCGGCGGACAGCCGCGAGATGCTCCTGTCAGTCCTGAAGGGACGGTAGGACCGATGACACCGATGATCACAGCGGCGTTGGCCGCGGCGGCCTGGCGCAAGAGCAGCCGCAGCGGCGACGAGGGCGCCTGCGTGGAGGTTGCCGCGATACCGAGGCTGGTGGCCGTCCGCGACTCCAAGGACCCGGCCGGCCCGGCGCTGCTGTTCCCCACGGCGGCCTGGGCCGCCTTCGCCCAGGCGCCACCCCAGCGCTGACCAGACGTGCCTGAGCCGGCGTGGGTCGAGGGCCCGCGCCGGCTTCAGGCAACCAGCGGGCGGGGCTCCGGAGCGGCGCGCAGCGCCTCCAGCGCGGCGATCGCGACGCCCCGGGCGCCGGCCATGTCCCGGTCCGGCACCAACGCGAAAGTGGCCACCGCCGCCTGCTCCTCACGGAGCACCGTGTGCTCGCGGACCGTCGCCAGGAACCAGTCCCGGAACTCCGGCGCCGCCTCGACCACGCCACCGCCGACGAAGTACGCGTGCGGGTCGGTGAAGTTCGCCGCCACCGTGAACAGCCGTCCCAACGCCATCGCCTGCTGGGTGAACAGGTCCCGCGCGAGGGCGTCTCCCCGTTCGCCGTAACCGCGCACCAGCTTGGCCGCCCGGGCCACCGGCTCGGCGACGAGCGGATGGTCGGGGTACCGGGTCAGCCAGTACGGCAGCAGGTTGCGTTCGATGCCGGTCAACGAGGCGACGCTCTCCACGTCACCGGTGAAGCCGCAGGCGCAGGTGGGGTCCGGCTGGCCCGGGCCGAGCAGCCCGGTCAGCGGGATGTGCACATGGCCCAGCTCCCCCGCCATGCCTGCCGCACCGGCGATCACCCGACCGCTCTCGACCACCCCGCCACCCAGGCCGGTGCCGACGATCGCGGACACCGACGAACGGCTCATCGCCTCGGCACCGAAGTAGACGTGGTGGGCGTAGAGCGCTGCCGCGTTGCCGTCGTTGTGGTAGATCACCGGCAGGCCGAGCCGTCGCTCCAACGCACCCCGCACGTCGAAGCCGCGCCAGGCCGGTTGGGAGAAGTTGGTGGAGCCCCGCGAGGAGATGACACCCTCGGCGCTGGCCGGGCCCGGAGTGTCCAGCCCGACCGCCCGGACCAGGTCACGCGGCACGCCGGTCTGCGCCAGGGCGCCGTCCAGCGCCCGGGCCAACGCCTCGATCGCCGCCTCCGGCCCGGCCCCCACCTCGCTGGGGATCTCCAACAGCCCGTCCACCAGGAAGCGACCGTCCACCGTCAGCACGGTGGCGTTGTTGCTGGTGCCGCCGTTGTCCAACCCGACGACCACCGGCACCCCTGCGCTGCCCACCGAAACCGCCTCCCGCCGTCATGAGTGTGAGCCGAGGCTAGTGCCAACCCCTCTCCCCCGCCACGCCCCGCCCCGCCCTCCCCGCGATCTTGCACTTACTGTCCCGACATAAGGTCCATTCGGCTCGTAACGTCAACCGAAACTGCAAGATCGCCGGGGTATGGGGGTGGGGACTCAGGGGCGGCGGGCCGTTAGGGCGGTGGCGTCCCGGGTCTCGTCCTGGTGGACGGTGGGGATCAGGCCGGCTTTCTGGAATGACTCGCAGAGGGCGTCCACCTGGGTCGTACCGACCTCGACCACCAGGTGGCCGCCGGGGGCCAGCCAGTCGGCCGCGTCGCTGCCCACCCGACGCAGCACGGAGAGCCCGTCCGGGCCACCGTCGAGCGCCACCGGGGCCTCGTGCAGTCGTGCCTCCGGCGGCATCAGCGCCACCGCGTCCGTCGGCACGTACGGGGCGTTGGCGACCACCAGGTCGAGCCGGCCCCGCCACCGCCGGGGCAGCGGATCGAACAGGTCGCCCTCGTACACCTCGGCGTTCAGCCCGACGACGTTGCGGCGGGCACAGGCCACGGCCGTCGGGTCGATGTCGGCGGCGGCCAGCCAGCGCGGCGCGAGCCGGTGCGCCAGCGCGACAGTGGTGGCCCCGGAGCCGCAGCAGAGGTCGACCACGGCCGGCGCCGGACCGGTCACCTCGGCCGCCGCCTCGACCAGCAGGGCGGTGCGGGCACGCGGGACGAAGACGCCCTCGTCGACGGCGATCCGCAGGCCGCAGAACTCCGCCCAGCCGAGCAGATACTCCAACGGTTCGCCGGCCACCCGGCGGGCGGTCAGGTCGGCCAGCGCCGCCGGGGTGTCCGCCGCGGCCAGCAGCAGGTCTGCCTCGTCCTCGGCGTACACGCAGCCGGCGGTGCGCAGCCGGTGCACGAGGGCAGGACGGTCGGTGGGGAACGGTGGTGCCATGGGAATCCTCCGGGAAACGCTCGCCGGCGCTCCCGTGGCCGCTATCGCGGCAGGAACACGGGAGGAAGGGCCGGTCCTGTCTGTGCGCGGATCGGACTCACCTCCTCCGGTCGGGGCCGCCGGTGCGGCCGTCGACACCCTAGCTCAGACCGGCCCGGCCACGTCCAACGCGGCGGCGATGTCGGCCACCAGGTCCGCGGTGTCCTCCGCGCCACAGGAGAGCCGGACGAAGCCGGGAGCGGTGTCGTCGCCCCACTGCGCCCGCCGGTCCGCCGTGGTGTGCAGGCCACCGAAGGAGGTCGCCGCCGCCACCAGCCGGGCGGCCTCGATGAATCGGCCCACCCGGTCGGCGTCGCCCAGGTCGAACGAGAGCACCCCCGGTATCCGGTGCATCTGCGCCGAGGCCACCGGGTACGCGGGGTCGTCCGGCCGCCCCGGCCACCGCAGGCCGGTGACGTCCGAGCGGCCGGCGAGCAGGTCGGCGACCGCTGCGGCGTTCGCGCTCTGCCGCGCCAGCCGCAGGTCGAGAGTGGCCAGTGACCGGTGGGCCAGCCAGGCGTCGAACGCGCCCGGTACCGCCCCGGTGGTGGTCCGCCAGGTCGTCACCGCGTCGATCAGCTCGGCGGATCGGCTGGCCAGATAGCCCAGCAGCAGGTCGGAGTGGCCGGTGAGCGCCTTCGTACCGGAGGCGACCACCAGGTCGGCGCCGAGGTCCAGCGGGCGCTGACCGAGCGGGGTGGCCGTGGTGTTGTCCACCGCGAGCAGCGCGCCGGCGGCGTGCGCCCGCTCGGCGAGGGCGGCCACGTCGACCACGTCCAGGCCCGGGTTGGCCGGCGTCTCCACCAGCACCAGCCGGACGCCCTCGAACGACGGGTACGGCCCGACGGTCGGCACGAACAGCACCCGGACGCCGATGGCCTCCAGCACATCGGTGGCGAACGCCCGGACCGGGAAATATCCGTCGCTGGGCAGCACCACGGTGTCCCCCGGCCGCAGCAGGGTGAGCAGCAGGCCGGTGATGGCCGCCTGACCGGTCGCGAAGACCCGGCAGTCACCACCCTCCAACTCGCCCACCGCCGCCTCCAGCAGCCGCCGGGTCGGGTTGTCGGGGCGGCCGTAGCCGTTCGGCGACGTGCCCTGACCCTGGAACGGGTCGAGGTGGTACGGCGCGGCGAAGACCGGTCCGGGCAGGAACGAATCCCCCGGTGCCGGCTCGGGCAGTCCCGCGCGGACGCACCGCGTGCCGTCTCCCCACTCGCTCATCGGGTTCCTCACTCGTACGACTCGGGTTTGGCGGTGCGGCTCATCAGGGTCTCCACGGCGAGGCGCGGGTCCATCCCCTCGTGGCAGATCCGCTCGACGTGCTCGGTGATCGGCATCTCCACGCCGTGCGCCCGGGCCAGGTCGCGGATCGCCAGGCAGCTCTTCACACCCTCGGCGGTCTGCCGGGTGGCGGCCTGGGCCTGTTCCAGCGTCTCCCCCCGGCCCAGGTGCTCACCGAAGGTGCGGTTGCGGGCCAGCGGGGACGAGCAGGAGGCGACCAGGTCGCCCATGCCGGCGAGACCGGCGAAGGTGATCGGGTCCGCACCGAGCGCCACGCCCAGCCGGGCCGTCTCGGCCAGCCCACGGGTCATCAGCATGGCCCGGGTGTTGTCGCCGAAGCCCATCGCGGTGGCGATGCCGTACGACAGGGCGATCACGTTCTTGACCGCCCCGCCCAGCTCACAGCCGATCACGTCGTCGTTGGTGTAGGGGCGCAGGTACGGCGTCCGGATCGACGACTGGACGAGCGTGGCACGGGCGCTGTTCGTCCCGGCGACCACTGTCGCGGCGGGCTGCTCGACGGCGATCTCCGGGGCCAGGTTCGGGCCGGACACGACGACCACCCGGTCCGCGGCGACCCCGGCGGTCTCCACGATGACCTCGCTCATCCGCTTGGTGGTGCCCAGCTCGATGCCCTTCATCAGCGACACCAGGGTGGAGTCCGGGTGCAGGTGCCCGGCCCATTCGGCGAGGTTGCCGCGCAGCGTCTGCGACGGCACCGCCAGCACCACCACCTCGGCTCCGGTGATCGCCTCGGCGGCGTCGGTGGTGGCGGTGACGCGGGCGGGCAGCAGCAGGCCGGGCAGGTACTCCGGATTGCGGCGCTCGGCCCGGATGCTCTCGGCGACCGGCGCGCGGCGGGCCCACACCGTCACGTCCCGCCCCGCGTCAGCGAGGATCTTGGCGAAGGCGGTGCCCCAGGAACCCGCACCGAGCACCGCGACGTGACCGCTCATGCCGCGTCGTCCCGCTGCTCACGGCCGACGGTGGACCGGGCCGGTCGCTCCCACAGTGGCGGCGGGGTACCGCCACGGATCTCGGCGAGCATGTCCCGCAGCCGCAACATGATGGTGTCCGTCATCTCCTCGAGGGTGGCCCGGGTCGGCTGGGCGTCCGCCCACCGGCTCAGGTCGATCGGTTCCCCGGCGGCAACGGTCACCGGGATCCGGGGGCGCAGGCTGACGCGGGTCGTCCTCGGGTCGAAGATCCGTTCCGGCCCCCACATCACCACCGGTACGACCGGGGCGCCGGTGGCCAGGGCCAGCCGGGCCGCACCGGTCTTGGCCTTCATCGGCCAGAGCTCCGGCTGTCGTGTGGTGGTGCCCTCAGGGTAGATCACCACCGCGCCGCCCTCGTTGAGCGCGGCGACCAGGGCGTCCAGCGAGCGGACGGCGTCCACGGTGCCCCGCTCGACCGGGATCTGCCGGCACCGGTGCAGGATCCAGCCGACCACCGGCACCCGGAACACGCTGGCCTTGCCCAGGTACTGCGGCCAGCGCCCGGAGTCGTAGATGAAGTGCGCGGAGACCAGCGGGTCGGCGTGGGAGATGTGGTTCGCCACGATGATCATGCCGCCGTCGCGGCGGAGATGCTCCTGACCACGCCAGGTACGCCGGGTCCAGACGATCATCACCGGCTTCACCAGCCCCACGGCGAACCGTTGCCAGAACCCCAGCCTCCGCCGTGCCACTGTGCCTCCTCGTCGCGCCGCAACCCCGCCGCGAAATCCCGCCCGCGACACCCGCAGCGGAAATCATGCCTGCTCGCCCCCGGTACGGCCAGCGAGGGTCCCGTCGTCCGGCTGGCAGGATTGCGGACGTGAGTCAGCCGAGGTGGGCAGTGGTGGTGCCGGTGAAGCCGCTGGCCGCGGCCAAGAGTCGGCTGCGCGGCGCGCTGCCCGGCGTACCGCACGAGGAGTTGGCGCTGGCCCTCGCGGCCGACACGCTCCGCGCGGTGCTGGCCTGCCCGGCGGTCACCGAGGTCCTGGTGGTGACCGACGACGCCCGGGTGGCGGCGGCGGCACGGGCGGCCGGCGCGCGGGTGCTGCCGGACGAGCCGAACGCCGGCCTGAACGCCGCGTTGCGGCACGGGGCGGCCGGGGCCCGCGGCTGGGTGGCCGGGATCACCGCGGACGTGCCGGCGCTGCGCCCGACCGAACTGACCGGCGCGCTGCTCGCGGCGCGGAACAGCCGACCCACGGTCCGCCGGTTCCTGCCGGACACACCCGGCGAGGGAACGGTGCTGCTCACCGCTCCGCCGGGGAAACCGCTGGACCCTCGTTTCGGGGTGGGTTCGGCGCTCGCGCACGCGGCGAGCGGGGCGTTGCCGCTCGACGGCGACTGGCCCAGCCTGCGCCGGGACGTGGACACCGCCGCGGACCTGGCCGAAGCCGACCGGCTCGGGCTGGGGCCGCGCACGGCCGCGCTGGTGGCCGCCAGCCGCCCGGCCCGCGCCACCGGCTGAGCCTGCCCCGCCCCGCTCCGCGGGCTGACCCTGCCCCGCCCGCTCCGTGGGCTGACCCTGCCCCGCCCGCTCCGTGGGCTGACCCTGCCCGGGCCGCGCCACCGGCCGGACCCCCGGTGTACGGTGCCAGCATGCAGGGCACTGTGGCCAGCTACGACGCGGCGACGCGCAGCGGTGTGCTGCTGCTCGACGACGGCACCGAGATGCGCTTCCCCGCGCGGGCCTTCGACGCCTCCGGGCTGCGGCTTCTCCGCCTCGGGCAGCGGGTTCGCATCGACACCGATCCCGACGGCGAGGTTGTCCGGGTGACATTGCCGACGATGATCTGACCCGGCGGGCCCAAGTTCATTTTGCGTTTACCGTAATCGGGTGATTATGAGCGGGTGAGCACCCCTCGCGAGCAACCGGCCCGCCCGCCCGCCACCAACCTCCGCAACGGCTCCACCGCGCGCGGCGCCGATGGGCGTTTCCGTCCGTCCCGCGCCGAACGCGCCGGCGCCGCCCGCGCCGACACCCTCGCCGACGACCCCGGCGCCGCCTCCTCCGGCCTGGACGAGGTCATCGACCCGGTGCCGCAGACCGAGGCGGACGGTCCGGCCGCCGGTGCGGTCCAACCGGTCGGATCGACAGCCGCCCGGCTGGCGGACGACGACGAGCCCCCGGCCCCGCCGCTGCCGGAGGACCGGTTCCTCAACCGGGAGCTGTCCTGGCTCGACTTCAACGCCCGGGTGCTCACCCTGGCCGAGGACCAGCGCACCCCGCTGCTGGAGCGGGCCAAGTTCCTGGCCATCTTCGCCAGCAACCTCGACGAGTTCTACATGGTGCGCATCGCCGGGCTGAAGCGGCGGCTCTCCGCCGGCCTGCCGGTACGCGGCGGGGACCGGCTGCCACTGCGTACCCAGTTGGAGCTGATCGCCGAGCGGACCGCCGCCCTGGTCGCCCGGCACGCCGCCTGTTTCGTCGACGACGTGCTGCCCAAACTCGCCGACGAGAGCATCCGGATACTGCGCTGGGGCGAGTTGGGCGACCCCGAACGGGAACGGCTGCGCACCTACTTCCGGGAGCACATCTTCCCGGTGCTGACCCCGCTCGCGGTGGACCCGGCGCACCCGTTCCCGTACATCTCGGGGCGGTCGCTGAACCTGGCGGTGGCGGTTCGTGACCCGGACGGCGGTTCGGAGCTGTTCGCCCGGGTCAAGGTGCCGAACAACGTGCCCCGTTTCGTCCGGGTGGACCGGGACCAGCCGGGCGTCCGGATGCTGCCCGTGGAGGACCTGATCTCGGTGCACCTGGGGCAGCTGTTCAGCGGCATGCAGGTGGTCGAGTGCCACCTGTTCCGGGTCACCCGCAACGCCGAGGTGGAGGTCGACGAGGACCGCGACGAGGATCTGCTCCAGGCCCTGGAGCGGGAGCTGGCCCGGCGGCGGTTCGGCCCGCCGGTCCGGCTGGAGGTCGCCGCGTCCATCTCCGACCACATGTTGGAGCTGCTCGTCCGCGAGCTGGACATGGACGACCAGGACGTGCTGCGGGTGCCCGGCCTGCTGGACCTCTCCGCGCTGTGGCAGGTCTACGGCGAGGCGGACCGGCCGGACCTGAAGGACCCGCCGTTCGTGCCGGCCACCCATCCCCGCCTCGCCGAGGGCGAGGTGCCGCGCAGCGTCTTCTCCACCCTGCGCGACGGCGACATCCTGGTGCACCACCCGTACCACTCGTTCGCCACCAGCGTGCAGCGCTTCATCGAGCAGGCCGCCGCCGACCCGAACGTGCTGGCCATCAAGCAGACCCTCTACCGCACCAGCGGCGACTCCCCGATCGTCGACGCGCTCGTCGACGCGGCCGCCGCCGGCAAGCAGGTGGTGGTGCTGGTGGAGGTGAAGGCCCGCTTCGACGAGGTGGCCAACATCGGCTGGGCCCGCACGCTGGAACGCGCCGGCTGCCACGTGGTGTACGGCCTGGTCGGCCTGAAGACGCACTGCAAGACCGCGTTGGTGGTCCGGCAGGAGGGCAACCAGATCCGCCGCTACTGCCACATCGGCACCGGCAACTACCACCCGAAGACGGCCCGACTGTACGAGGACTTCGGCATGCTCACCGCCGACCCGGAGATCGGTGCCGACCTCACCGACCTGTTCAACGTGCTGACCGGGTACAGCCGGCAGACCGCGTACCGGCGGCTGCTGGTCGCGCCGCAGGGCATCCGCAGCGGGCTGATCGAGCGGATCGAACGGGAGATCTCGCACGTCCGCCTGGGCATGCCCGGCCTGGTCCAGTTCAAGGTCAACTCGCTGGTCGACGAGGGGGTGACCGACGCGCTGTACCGCGCCTCCCAGGCCGGCGTCCACGTCGACCTGCTCATCCGGGGCATGTGCACGCTGCGCCCCGGGGTGCCGGGGTTGTCGGAGAACATCCGGGTCCGCTCGATCCTCGGCCGGTTCCTGGAACACTCCCGGGTCTTCCGGTTCGGCAACAACGGTGAGGCCGAGTTCTGGATGGGCTCGGCCGACCTCATGCACCGCAACCTGGACCGTCGGGTGGAGGCGCTGGTGCAGGTGAGCGACCCGATCGCCCGCGCCGAACTGGACCAGGTGCTCACCGCCGCGATGAGCCCCGAAGTGGACGCGTTCGAGCTGGCCGGGGACGGCACCTGGACCCGGCGTACCGGCGGTGACGACACCGCCCGGGAGCATCTGCAGGAACTGTTGCTGCGCCGCGTCGGTGGCACGGCCAGCTGACCGCGCAGCGCATAGGCTGAGCTGATGGTCGAGGAGGAGCAGAAGTACGAGGTGGACGACGCCTACGTGCTGCCGGACCTGGCCGGTGCCGCCCCGGCCGGAGGTCGGGTCCGGGCACTGCCACCGGTGACGCTTGTCGCCCGCTACCTCGACACCGTCGACCTGCGGCTGGCCCGGGCCGGTGCGTCGCTGCGCCACCGGCGGGGCGACGAGCTGCCCTGGACGGTGAAACTACCGACCGGGACGCCGGGCGTCCGGCACGAGATCTCCCGGCCCGGGCCGAAGCGGCAGCCGCCACCGGAGCTGGTGGAGTTGGTCACCGTCCTGCACCGGGGGGCGCCACTGGCACCGGTGGCGGTGGTCCGCACGGTGCGGCACGCGTACGAGGTGTGCGACCGGGCCGGCACGGTGCTCGCCGAGGTGGTGGACGACCGGGTGACGGTGCTCGACGACGCCGGCACCACCACCGACACGTTCCGCGAGGTGGAGGTGGAGCGCAAGGCCGGCGACCGGGAGCTGCTCGACCGGGTCGGTGAGGTGCTGCGCCAGGCTGGCGCCCGGGGCGGGTCGTTCACACCGAAGCACGTACGGGCGCTGGGCGCGGCAGCGCGGGCCGAGCCGGACCTGGTCGCGCCGGCCGGGCTGACCGCCGAGCCGAGAGCCGGTGAGGTGGTGACCGAGTCGGTCCGCAAGGAGGTCCGCCGGCTGTTGGCGCACGACCCGCTGGTCCGGCTGCGCGCCTCGGCCGCCGGTGACGACACCGCCGTGCACCAGATGCGGGTGGCCTGTCGACGCCTGCGCAGTGATCTGCGCACCTTCAAACCGTTGCTGCGCAAGACCTGGTCGCGCCCGCTGCGCGCCGAGCTGCGCTGGTTGGCCGGGGTGCTCGGGGCGGCCCGCGACGCCGAGGTGCTTCGCGCGCGGCTGCGTCGTACCGCCGACGCCGATCCGCTGAGCCCGCTCGACCCGGGTGCTGTGGACCGGCTCGACGAGGTGCTCGCCGAACGGCAGCGGCGGGCGTTCACCGCCATCGACGAGATGCTGCGCTCCGCGCGTTACCTGGCCCTGGTGGACTCCCTGGTGCTGGCCGCCCGCGCGCCCCGACTCACCCGCCGGGCGGCCGCGCCCGCCACCGAGGCGCTGCCCGCGCTGGTGGCGCGCCAGTGGCGGCGGTTGACCGGGCCGGACGGCGTCGACGGGCTGGACGCGCAGTCGCCGGACGACCGCTGGCACGCCGTCCGCAAGGAGGGCAAGCAGGCCCGGTACGCGGTCAACGCGGTGGCCCCGACGGTCGGCAAGGGCGCGCGCCGGTTGTCCCGCGCCCTCGCCCGGGTTCAGGACGTGCTCGGCGAGCACCAGGACGCGGCGGTGGCGGCGGACACCTGGCTGGAGATCGCCGCCGCGCGGCCGGACGACCACGAGCTGGCGGTCACCGCCGGGCGGCTGGCCGAACGGGAACGCGCCTCGGTGCGCCGGGCGCGGGATCGCCTGCCGGCTGCCTGGCACCGGGCCACCCGGCGACGGCGGACCAGTTGGCTGCCGTGACCGGCATCCGGGCCGCCGGCGGGGTGGCCTGGCGGCCGACCGACGACGGCGTACGCGTCTGCGTGGTGCACCGCCCCCGCTACGGCGACTGGACACTGCCGAAGGGCAAACTCGAACCCGGCGAGCACGCGCTGGCCGCGGCGGTCCGTGAGGTGGCCGAGGAGTCCGACGTGCGGGGTGTGCCGCAGGTGCGGCTGCCCTCGGTGCGCTACCGCAGCGAGGGGCAGCCCAAGCTGGTCGACTACTGGTCGATGCTCGCGGTGGCCAGCGGCGGTTTCCAACCGGACACCGAGGTGGACGACATCCGCTGGCTCGCTGTCGACGACGCGATCCGGTTGGTCAGCTACCCGCACGACGCCGAGGTGTTGGCGGCGTTCGCCGCGCTGCCGTCGGTGACGGCGACGATCGCTGTGGTCCGGCACGCGCACGCCGGTAAGCGGGCCACCTGGTCCGGCCCGGACGTCGGACGCCCCCTGGACGCCGAGGGGTGGGCCCAGGCGGCCGCACTGGCCGAGCTGATCGCCCTGATCCGACCGGCCCGGCTGGTGTCGGCGTCGCCGCGACGGTGCGTGCAGACCCTCGACCCGGCCGCCGCGTTGCTCGACCTGCCGATCGAGGTCTGCGGCGACCTGGACGAGCCGCAACCCGGCCAGCAGAGCGACGAGCAGATCCTGGCCACCGCCGCCCGGCTGCTGGAGTTGGCGGGCACCGGTGGGCAGGCGGTGGTGTGCAGTCAGGGCAAGGTCCTGCCCGGTGCCCTGGAGCGGCTGACCGGCCGTACCGATGAGGACTTCGCCACGCCGAAGGGCGGCGGCTGGCTGCTCGCCTTCGCCGGCGACCGGCTGCTGGCCACCGACCGCCTGTAGGGCCTGCGTTCGCCCGGGCTTGGCCCCGGTCAGCGGGGCGGCAGGGTCACCGTCACCGCGACCGGCAGGTGGTCGCTGGCCGTGCTGCGCGGCGCGACCGGATCAGCGGGGGTCAGCTGGGGCGAGACGAAGATGTGGTCGATCTGCTGGCGCGGGTCGTCCGCCGGGCTGGTCGCCAACGGTCGGGCGGTGGCCAACGCGTCGACCAGGCCCGCCCTGGTGAACTCCGTGAACGCCTCGTCGCCCGGCTCGGTGTTCAGGTCGCCTCCCACCACCAAGGGCCGACCGGCCGCGTACCGGATGGCGAAGTCGGCGACCGCGCGGGCCTGGACCACCGGTCCGGTGTCCGGCGGCGGTTGCAGGTGGGTGCTGACCACCGCGGTACGGACACCGTCGCCGAGGTCCAACGTGACCGCGAGGGCCTGCGCTCCGGTGGGCGCGCCGACGGCGGCCAGCGGCAGGCTGCGCGGATCGCGCACCGGCCAACGGCTGAGTACCGCGTCACCCCAGACCGGGTCGGCGGCCGGCCCGAAGACGTACGGCATCCCGAGCCGGTCGGCCAGCAGGTCCAGGGTGTCGTGCCCGCCGTTGAGCAGCCACGCCCGGTCCACCTCGCTGAGCAGCACCACATCGGGCCGTTGCCGGTCGACGACCTCGGCGAGGCCGGTCAGGTCGAACCGGCCGTCGAGCCCGAAACCCATCCGGATGTTGTACGCCACCACCGTCAACCGTTGCGGCGGGCCGTCCCGGTTGCTGGCCACCGGCACCTCGTCGGCGAGCACGGGTGCCAGCAGTGCCAGCGAGGTGACAGCGGCGGTGGTCCGCAACGGCGGGAACGGGCCGGGAAGCCGGTGGGCGACGGGACGGGCGGTGAACGCCACGGCGGCGATCAGCACGGCCACCACCACTGGCACCGCGGCGTTGGGGTAGCCCAGGTCGTAGGCCGAGTAGTAGCCGACCGCCCCGAGCGCGAAGACGAGCATGCCGGCGGCTACCGCGTACCCCCGGCGGGAGGCGCTGGCGTCCGCGGCGTCGGTGGTGTCGTCGGTGCTGTCGTCGGTCAGGGCGAGGCACGCACCGAGACCGACCGCGGCGAGGAGGATGGCCGGCAGGAGCAGGTCACCCCGGTCGAGGGCGAACAGCACCGCGCCGGTGAGCAGCGTCGCCGGACCGTACGCCCGGCCCCACCCTCGTGGCGGGCGGGTCAACGCGGCGCCCAGGAACCCGGCGACCGCCACCGGCACCGGCGCCAGGCCGAACAACGGCGAACGGGCCACCCCGTCCCCGACCAGGTACGACATCCCGGTCCGGGCCAGCGCCGGGGAGAGCGCCACCATCGCGGCCAGTAGCAGCGCGGGCCCGGCCACCAGCCAGGCCCGGCCACCACCGGGGCCCCCACGGGCGTCAGCGGGACCGTCAGGGCCGTCAACGGTGCCGGTACGGGCGGCATCGGTGCCGCCGCGCTGGCCCGGTTGCGCCGTGCCGACCAGGAACACCGTCACCGCGACGACGCTGAGCAGCCAGGCCACCCAGTCGCCCCGCCAGACCAGGTCGACGGTGTCGAGCACCGCGTGCACCGCCGCGTTGACAGCGAACCCCAACGCCAGGCCCGGGACCGGTCGAACGGTGTCGGCGGCGACGGCGACCAGCCAGACCAGGCCGGCGAGCAACCCGGCGGTGGCCACCCAGAGCTGGGTACGCCCACCGGGGGCGGCGGTGAGGGTGAGCCGGGCGACGGCGAGCGCGACGGCGGCGACGACAGTGACCGGGCGGGCGCCGACTCGGCGGACCATCGCGGGTGCGCCCAGCGCGAGCACGAACCAGCCGAGGGCGAACGCCCCCATCAGCTCGGCGGGGGTGGACGCCGCCTGACCGAAGATGGTGATGATGCCGGGCAGCCAGACCCGCAGCACGTCGATGAGGAGGAGCACGCCCAGCGCGAGCGTTCCGGTGGTGAGCTGGCGGTAGCGCACCGGCGCCCCACTTCCCGTCGACGGGCCGGCGGAGGGGGCCGGCACGGCGATTCTGCGCGAGCGGGCCAACCGGGTCAACGGTCCCCGTACGCGCGAAGCCGGCCCCGTACGCGTGAAGCCGGCCCCGGCACGCCGAAAGGGCGCCCACCCACTGGTGGACGCCCTTTCGGAGCGGGTCGGTCAGCGCTTGCTGGCCGCCTTCTTGGCCGGGGCCTTCTTCGCGGGGGCCTTCTTGGCCGCCGTGCTCTTGCTCGCCGCCGCGGTGGTCTTCTTCGCCGCGGTCGACCGGGTCGCCGCGGTGGTCTTCTTCGCCGCGGTGGTCTTCTTGCTGGCGGCCGTCTTGGTCGCCGTGGTGCTCTTGCTCGCCTTGGCCGGGGCGGTCTTCTTGCTGGCGGCCGTCTTGGTCGCCGTGGCGGTCTTGGTCGCCTTGGCCGCGGCGGTCTTCTTGCTGGCCGCCTTGGCCGTGGTGGCCTTGGTGCCCGTGGCCTTCGCGCCGGTCGCCTTCGCGCCGGCCGCCTTGGCCGTGGTGGTGCTGGTGGCGGCCTTCTTCGTCGCCACCGTGGCCTTCGGCACCTTGCCGCTGGCCACCATCTCCTTGAACCCGGCGCCGGGGCGGAAGGTCGGGACTGAGGTCTTCTTGACCTTCACCGCCTCGCCGGTACGCGGGTTGCGCGCTGTTCGTGCGCCACGCACACGCTTTTCAAATGCTCCGAATCCGGTGATCGCCACCTTCTCGCCCTTGGTGACCGCCGCCTGGACCTCGGTGAGGACCGCGTCGAGCGCGGCCGTCGCCATCTTCCGGTCCCCCAGGCGAACGGCGAGCGCCTCGATGAGCTCGGCCTTGTTCACGACTTCCTCCCGATTGTGCAACTGACTCGTCGCGAGCCATTCTGCGCGCACGGTATGCCCTGTGCTGCCGGGACACAAACATTCGGTAGAAAAAAGCCCTTGTGTCGTAACGGATTCACCCCCACCGGTTGGACCGATGGGGGTGAAATCCGCTGTGCGAGCGGCCTAACGGCTATGCCACGGAGGGCAGGAACGGCAGTCGGCGCGCCTCGTAGGAGTCGATGTCGGCGGCGTGCCGGAGGGTGAGTCCAATGTCGTCGAGGCCTTCCAGCAGGCGCCAACGGCTGAAGTCGTCCAGCGGGAAGGACCAGCTCGCATCCCCCGCCCGGAGCTGGCGGGCGGTCAGGTCGACGGTCACCGGGGTGCTCGGATCCTCCTCGACCAGGTCCCACAACTCTTCGACGGCTTTCAATTCCAACTCGACCGGCAACAGACCTTCCTTGAGGGCGTTGCCGCGGAAGATGTCACCGAAGCGCGGGGCCACCACGGCGCGGAAGCCCCAGTCCCGTAGCGCCCAGACGGCGTGCTCCCGGGAGGACCCGGTGCCGAACTCCGGGCCGGCGATGAGGATCGACGCCCCGGAATAGTTTTCATCGTTGAGCACGAATGTCGGATCTTCCCGCCAGGCACTGAACAGCCCGTCGGCGAATCCGGTCCGGGTCACCCGCTTGAGGTACACGGCGGGGATGATCTGATCGGTGTCCACGTTGGACCGGCGCAGCGGCACGGCGGTGCCGGTGTGGGTGGTGAACTTGTCCATCTCGTCGGTCCCTTCTACAGGTCGGCGGGGGCGGCCAGCCGGCCGACCACGGCGGTGGCGGCGGCCACCGGCGGGGAGACCAGGTGGGTACGCCCACCCCGGCCCTGACGGCCCTCGAAGTTGCGGTTCGAGGTGGAGGCGGAACGCTCGCCCGGCTTCAGCGTGTCGGGGTTCATGCCGAGACACATGGAGCAGCCGGCGAACCGCCACTCGGCTCCGGCGTCGGCGAAGACCTTGTCCAGCCCCTCGGCCTCGGCTGCCTCGCGTACGGCGGCGGAGCCCGGCACCACGAGCATCCGGACGCCGTCGGCGACCCGGTGACCCCGCAGCACGTCGGCGGCGGCCCGCAGGTCCTCCAGGCGACCGTTGGTGCAGGACCCCACGAAGACCACGTCGATGGGCAGTTCCCGCAGCGGGGTGCCGGGGCGCAGGTCCATGTACTCCAGGGCCCGGCGGGCGGCGGCGCGCTCCGAGTCGGTGGTGAACTCCTCCGGGTCCGGCACCGGGGCGCTCAGCGGCGCGCCCTGCCCGGGGTTGGTGCCCCAGGTGACGAACGGGGTGATCTGGCTGGCGTCCAGGGTCACCTCGGCGTCGAAGCGCGCCCCCTCGTCGGTGGGCAGCGTCCGCCACCACGCCACCGCCGCGTCCCAGTCCGCGCCCTGCGGCGCGTTCGGGCGACCCTTGAGGTACGCGAAGGTGGTCTCGTCGGGCGCGATCATGCCGGCCTTGGCGCCCCACTCGATGGACATGTTGGCGATGGTCATCCGCCCCTCCATGGAGAGGGCGCGGATCGCCTCGCCGCGGTACTCGACGATGTGCCCGCGACCCCCACCCGTGCCCACCTGCGTGATCAGCGCGAGCACCAGGTCCTTGGCGGTCACGCCGGGCGCGAGGCGACCGGTGACGTTCACGGCCATCGTCTTCGGCCGGCTCTGCGGCAGCGTCTGGGTGGCCAGGACGTGCTCCACCTCGCTGGTGCCGATGCCGAAGGCGAGCGCGCCGAAGGCGCCGTGGGTGGCGGTGTGTGAGTCGCCACAGACGATCGTCAGACCCGGCTGGGTGAGACCGAGCTGCGGGCCGATCACGTGCACGATGCCCTGGTTGTCGTCGCCGAGCGGGTGCAGCCGCACCCCGAACTCGGCGCAGTTGCGGCGCAACGTCTCGATCTGCGTACGCGACGTCGGGTCCGCGATGGTGAGCAGGTCACCACGGCGGAGGCGGAAGGCCGGGTCGGCGTACCCGGTCGGGGTGTTGTGGTCCTCGGTCGCGAGGGTCAGGTCGGTACGACGCACCCGGCGCCCGGCGAGCCGCAGCCCGTCGAACGCCTGCGGGCTGGTCACCTCGTGCAGCAGGTGCAGGTCGATGAAGAGCAGGTCCGGCTCACCGGCGGCGGACCGTACGACGTGCGCGTCCCAGACCTTCTCGGCCAGGGTCCTCGGCTCAGGAGTGACTCCCACCATCTGGACATCCTAAATTCTGGGAGGTAAGTTTCGGCTTGTGGGACACAGTATGAGCGGTGTCGGCGTTCTCGACAAGGCGGTGGTCATCCTGGCCGCCTGCGTGGACGGCGCCAGCCTGGCCGAACTCGTTGAACGCACCAAGCTGCCCCGAGCCACCGCACATCGGCTGGCCCAGGCCTTGGAGATCCACCGGATGCTGGTGCGCGACACCCAGGGCAGATGGCGGCCCGGCCCCCGGCTGGGCGAGCTGGCCAACGCCGCACCGGACGTTCTGCTGACCGCCGCCGAGCCGTTGCTGGCCGCGCTGCGCGACGCCACCGGTGAGAGCGCGCAGCTCTACCTGCGCCGCGCCGACGAGCGGATCTGCGTGGCGGCGGCCGAGCGCGCCAGCGGCCTACGGGACACTGTCCCGGTCGGCTCGGTGCTGCCGATGACGGCCGGCTCAGCGGCCCAGATCCTGCTCGCCTGGGAGCCGCCGGAGGCGGTGATGCCACTGCTGCCGCGCAGCAAGTTCACCGGCCGCACCCTCGCCGAGGTACGCCGTCGCGGCTGGGCGCAGAGCGTCGCCGAGCGGGAGGCGGGTGTGGCGAGCGTCTCGGCCCCGATCCGCGACCGCACCGGGAGAGTGATCGCCTCGGTGAGCATCTCCGGCCCGATCGAACGCCTCGGCCGCCGCCCCGGCGAACGCCACGCCATGGCCGTGGTGAGAGCCGGCCAACGCCTATCCGGCCTCTAACCCCACCCCGAGCCCCCCACACCCGCACCCCGCGCAACATCCCCAATGTTGCTGCCTCCACCGGAGGCCCCTGCCTCCTCCGGTGATCAAGAGGTTTGCGTCACGACACGCCGAGAGCGCTGACGCAAACCTCTTGATCACCGAGAGCGGGGCTGGAAGGGGCCGGAGGGGTACGGGAAAGGCTCATCTCGCGGAGCGAGATGAGCCTTTGGTTGTAGCCCCGACCGGATTCGAACCGGCGCTACCGCCTTGAGAGGGCGGCGTCCTGGGCCACTAGACGACGGGGCCAGAACTTTCTTCCGTTCACCACCCTCGCGGGCGGTGCGACTGTAGTCTAGCGGCACCGTCCGAGGGTTCGAGCGCGGGGTCCGAGCCTGCCCGGGTCGGCGAAACAGCCGCCCCCGGACAACGAAACAGCCCGCCTCACCAGGTGAGACGGGCTGTGCACGATGTAGCCCCGACCGGATTCGAACCGGCGCTACCGCCTTGAGAGGGCGGCGTCCTGGGCCGCTAGACGACGGGGCCAGAACAACTTTCGCTCCCCCACCTCGGCGGTGGAGGAGCTGCACTCTACCGAAGACCACCCTCCGCCCCCGAAGGGGCGGAGTCGAACTCCGCCAGAATCCAGCGTCTGGAAATTCTCGCGAATTCCAGCAGCGCTGGGGTACCAGGACTCGAACCTAGACTAACTGAACCAGAATCAGTCGGGCTGCCAATTACCCCATACCCCATTGGCCCCTTGCGGCGCCGGGAGTGAACTTTACCCTCCCGGTGCCGACAGGCCAAATCCGATCCCCCCGAACCACCCGTGAGCTGCGGAAACAGGGGCATCAGACGGATCAGGCGACGGGAACCACCGGGTTGGTGAGCTCGCCGATGCCCTCGATCCGCACGGTGACCGTATCCCCCTCGACAAGCGGGCTAACCCCGGCCGGAGTGCCGGTGAGAACCACGTCGCCGGGCAGCAGAGTCATCACGTGCGAGATGTACGACACCAGGCCGGGAACGTCGAAGACCATGTCCTTCGTCCGGCCGAGCTGGCGTACCTCCATCTCCTCCGGGTTGCGACCCACCTCACACCGGATCTCCAGATCGGAGACGTCCAGCCCGGTGGTGATCCACGGGCCGATCGGGCAGAACGAGTCGAAGCCCTTGGCCCGGGTCCACTGCCCGTCGGAGCGCTGAAGGTCCCGGGCGGTGACGTCGTTGGCACAGGTGTAGCCGAAGATGGCGCGTTCGGCGGCGGCCCGGTCGGCGCGGCGCGCCCCGGGGGCCCCGATCACGACCGCGAGCTCCGCCTCGTGCTCGACCTGCTTGGAGAAGATCGGCAGTCGGATGGCGTCCCGGGGGCCGATCACCGAGGTGGACGGCTTGAGGAAGAGCAGTGGCTCCTTGGGCACGTCGTTGCCGAGCTCGGCGGCGTGGTCGGCGTAGTTACGACCGACGCACACGACCTTGCTGGGCAGGATCGGCGACAGCAGCCGAACGTCGGAAAGGGCCCACCGGGCCCCACTGAAGGAGAGTTTGCCGAACGGGTGGCCCTCGATCTCGGCGATGGTCAGGCCCTGCGGCCCGGCCCCCGGTTCGCCTTCGACGGCACCGAACGACATTCCCTTGGCATGGGCGAAACGAGCGATACGCACCCCGCCAATCTAGCCCCGTCGGCACCCCAACCGGCCACGACCGGCGCTCGGGTGTGCGCAACCCGTCAGCGCGCGGCAGCCTATCGGAGCAGGAGGTGACCGGGGCGGGCTTCCCGAATTCGTACCCGCACGGAAGCGACGCGCCCCTACCGTCGGCTCCGGAGGTTCGTTCGTATGCCTGCATCGACACGACACCACAGAGCCCTCGCAGTGTTCGTGCACTGCCTCGGCATCCTCGCCGCCGTGCCGGCCCTGCCGGCGGCGGCTCCGGAGGCGGCGGCCGCGCCACGACCACCGGCGGCCACGCCACAACCGACGGCCAGCGCGCCACGACCGCCGGCGGCCACGCCAGGACCACCGGCTGGCGCGCCACGTCCCACGGACGTCCCGCCACCACCACCGGCGACGGTCGGCCCAGCGGTCACTCGGCCGCCGGTGGCGATGGCCGCCCGGGTGACCGAACCCACGCCGCCCTCGGCGCCACCGGCGATGGCACCACCCACCCGGGCGCCGGCGTCCGCGCCCCCGCAACCGGTCACGGTGGCGGTCGCGACGGAGAGCAGCCCGGCACCGAGGTACCGGATCCAGGTGCGCAACGTGAGCGGCTCGACGCTGGACACCACTGTGCGTCAGGAGTTGCCGCCCGGCTCGACGACGACTGCGATCAGCGGCGGCGGCCGGTCCACCCCGGCCAACGGGTCGGCCACCGAGGTGACGTGGCGGCTGCGGCTGCCCGCGCACAGCACCACCACGTTGGGCACCGCGCTCGCGGCGACCGCACCGGGTCAGCCGCTGACCGCGCCGACCTGCGCGTTCACCAGTGACGGCAGCCGACCGTACGACTGCGCCACTGCCACCTGGCAGGCCGCGGCGGCACCGGCGGCCGAGGTGACCGAGGCACCGGCCTGGCGCCGCTACCCGGTACTCCTCGCCGGCCTGGCGGTTCTGCTGCTGGTCAGCGCCGCGGTGTTCTGGGTGTGGCGACGGCGGCGGCGCGGGCGGCGGGTGACGGCTGCCGCGCTCGCCACCGGCGGTGGAGCCGGGGATGGTCGCGGGACGATCTACCCGCGACCGGCAGCCCCGAGTCCGGTGCGGCGTCGGCGTACCCCGCCGGTCTGGATGTTGGTGGGCGCAGCGGTCGTGGTGCTGGCCGGCGTCGTCGGCACCGCGGGTTGGACGGCGACCCGGCAGGTCGCGGCGATCGACACCCAGAAGCAGCCGACCAGCGGCGCGTGGATGGGCACCGGGGTCACCGGGTCGCTGGGTGTGCCGCTGCGCGAGTCGGCGTTCGAGTTCACCGTGTACCGGATGACCTGCGGCGCTCCCGGCACCGCCGGGAAGGCCGACGGTGGCCCTCCCGCGCCGGTGAACGGCCGACGCTGCGAGGCGACAGTGGGTGTGCGCAACGTCACCGCCGACCACCAGCTGTGGCACAGCGAGCTGCAACGGGCGTACCTGCCGAGCGGGCGTTGGGTGAGCACCGACGAGTCGGCCACCCGGATGGCGAACCTGGGTCGGGACGTCTTCGCCAACCCGATGGCGGCGGGTACCCGGATGGTGCTGCCGCTGGTCTTCACCGTCGACGGGCGGGACCCGCCGGAGCAGCTGGAGCTGCGCAGCGGGGTGTTCTCCGCCGGGGTCCGGGTGCACATGCCCTGACCGGTGTTCCGGGCGGCGGTCGTACCCTGGGTGCGTGACCGCCGCCCTCGCCCGCACCGTGCTCGACGCGGCGCAGTGGCAGGCCCGCCGGCGGGCCCACGAGCAGCGGGTGGACGTCTGGCTGACCCCGCACCTGGCCCGGCGACGACGCGGTGAGCGGCATCCGGTGGCCGACTTCCTGTTCACCTACTACTCGCACCGCCCGGCCCAGCTGCGGCGCTGGCATCCGGGGCCCGGGGTCGAGTTGCGCGACGCCGACCCGGCGGAGTTCGGCCGCGACTACCGCGCCAGCACCGCGGGGGTCACCCTCGACACCGACGGGGTACGCGCGCGGCGCGCCGAGTCGATCGCCTGGATCCGTTCCCTGTTGACGGCGACGCGTGGGCGGGCGCCGCACTTCGGCTGCTTCGGGATGCACGAGTGGGCGATGGTCTACCGGCAGACCCGGGAGGAGTTGCGGCACAACGCCTGGCCGCTGCGGTTGAGCGCGGAGCGCACCGCCGCGGTCGTCGAGGAGCGCGGGGTGCGGTGCAGCCACTTCGACGCGTTCCGGTTCTTCACACCGCCGGCCCGCCCGTTGAATGTGCTCTCCCCGACCCGGGAGACGCAGCACGCGCACGAGCAGCCGGGCTGCCTGCACGCCAACATGGATCTGTACAAGTGGGCGTACAAGTTGTCGCCGTTGGTGCCCTCGGAGTTGGTGGCCGACGCGTTCGACCTGGCTCGGGACATCCGCACGCTGGACATGCGGGCCAGCCCGTACGACCTGGCGGCGCTCGGCTACCCGCCGGTGCGGGTGGAGACCGCGGACGGTCGGGCGGAGTACGCGGCGGCGCAGCGCGCGTTCGCCGAGCGGGCCGCGGTGCTACGCGACCGGCTGCTCACCGCCGTCCCGGCCTGACCCGGCGTCGGCCCGCTCAGGTTGCCGGGCGGATACGCAGGCCGTCGATGAGCAGCGCCACGACGGCTTCCATGTCGTCGTCGAGGCCGGGATCGTTCCAGTCGGCCCGGTGGGCTGGGTGGTGGAACCGGGCGGTGGCCTGCAACAGGGCCCGGCCGGCCACCGCCGGGTCGGGCACGGCGAATTCACCGGCGGTGACCCCGTCCGCGACGATCAGGCTGAGTTGACCGGCGAGGACCTCCAGGTGGGTGGCGACCGCGCCCTCGGAGAGGGTGGCGAGCTGGTGGAAGTTGTCGAACAGCTCGGGGTCCTCCCGCGCCATCCGGCGTTTGGTGCCGCTCAGCTCCGCCAGCCAGCGGCGCAGCCGTCGTGGGGCCGGGCCGGGCCCGGTGGCCACCTCGATCAGCGGGGTGGACACCCGGGCCAGCCACCGTTCGGCGACCGCGTCGCGCAGCGCCGCCTTGCTGGCGAAGTGCCGGTAGACGCTGCCGTGGCTCACGCCCAGCGCGCGGGCGACGTCCAGCACAGTGGCCTTGGCCGGCCCGTAGCGGCGCAGCACCTCCTCGGCGGTGTCGAGGATGCGGTCGGCCGTCAGGGCGGTGGCGTCGCTCATCGCTCAAGCCTTCCTGACGGCGCGACCGGCCGTGGCGCGACCCCCGGTCGGCGGACGCGCCACGGCCGGGTGGTCACGCCCGCTCGCTGTCCAGGTGGGCCATCTGCGCCTCGTCGTAGCGGGCGCCGGCGACCGCGTCGGCCGGGACGGCGGCCTCGATGGCGGCCAGGTCCGCCTCGGTGAGCGTGATCGCCGCGGCTCCCAGTGCCTCGGTGAGGCGGTCGCGGCGGCGGGCGCCGATCAGGGGCACGATGTTCTCGCCCCGGGCGAGCACCCAGGCGATGGCGATCTGCGCCACGGTGACGCCCCGGGTCTCGGCGATGGCGCGCAGCGCCTCCACCAGGGCCAGGTTGCGGCCGAGGTTGTCGCCGGAGAACCGGGGCAGGTGGCTGCGGAAGTCGGTGCCGGCGGTCTCCCGCTGGGCCGTCCAGTGGCCGCTGATGAGCCCGCGGGACAGCACCCCGTAGGCGGTGATCCCGACGCCGAGCTCGCGGGCCGTCGGCAGGATGTCGGTCTCCGGGTTGCGGGAGATCAGCGAGTATTCGATCTGCAGGTCGGTGATCGGGTGCACGGCGTGCGCCCGGCGCAGGGTTTCCGCGCTCACCTCGGACAGACCGATGTGGCGGATGTGGCCGGCCTTGACCAGCTCGGCGAGGGTGCCGACCACGTCCTCCACCGGGACGTCCGGGGAAAGCCGGGCCGGGCGGTAGATGTCCACGTGGTCGGTGCCGAGACGGCGCAGGGTGTACGCCAGGAAGTTCTTGATCGCGGCGGGGCGGACGTCGACGCCGTTCCAACCGCCCTCGATGTCGCGCAGAGCGCCGAACTTCACGCTGATCAGGGCGTTGTCGCGGTTGCGGCCGCGCAACGCGTCGCGCAGCAGCAGCTCGTTGTGCCCCATGCCGTAGAAGTCGCCGGTGTCCAGCAGGGTGATGCCGGCGTCCAGTGCGGCGTGGATGGTGGCGATGCTCTCGGCCTCGTCGGTGGCGCCGTAGAGGTCCGACATGCCCATCAGGCCGAGCCCGAGCGCGGAGACGGTGGGGCCGGTGGTGCCGAGGGTGCGGGTGTTCATGGGGTGTTCCTCTCACCTGGGTGACGCGTTGAGCGTACACCTTTCGGATGACAGATTTCAGATTCTGTCACTAGAGATTCGCAGGAACCCCGACGACGGAGGACTTTTCTGATGGTTTACTACTCGCCGTCTGTTCGGCGGTCACGCTTGCGCTGGGACTGGCGCTTCTTCTCGGCCAGCCGGCGCTCCTTCGCCCCACGGGACGGGCGGGTCGCTCGACGGGCCGGTGGTGGGGGTGCGGCGGCCTCCCGCAGCAGGGCGGTCATCCGTGCCCGGGCCGCCTCCCGGTTGGCCAGCTGGGCCCGGTGCTCGCTGGCGGCGATCGTCAGCACCCCGTCGACGAGGCGGTTGGCCAGCCGGGCCAGCGCCCGCGACCGCAGCCAGTCGGGCACGGTGGGCGAGTTGGCCAGGTCGTAGCTGAGCTCGACGCGGGAGTCAGCGGTGTTCACGCCCTGCCCGCCCGGCCCAGACGAGCGGGAGAACCGCTCCCGCAGCTCTGCGGCGGGGACGACCCACCGGTCGGTCACCCGCAGTCCGTCGTCCACGCCCCGAGGCTAACCCGCCACGGCCTGCCGGGGGCTATCGGTGCGGAGGCTCGCTCTGGGTCGGGGACTGGCTGGGCGCCGTCCCGGCGGTCTCCTCGTCGGAACCGACCGCCGCGTACGCCACCGCGCCGAAGAGCAGCAGCCCGATCACCGCCGCCTTCACGGCGACCCCACGGATCAGCGCCCAGGCGCCCCTGCGGGCGCCCGGCACCGATTTCTTGACGGTCTGGTAGTCGTTCCACCCGCGTCGTGCCCGGGCGTACGCCGACCCCACTGCACATCCGATGACCAGCCCCACCAGCAGGAGGACCGTGAGAAGAGGACGCTCCACCTCCGCCAGTATCCATACCGACCGTAATATTTCCATGGTCCGATGCCGTCGGGCCGGATATCTGACAGTGGCAGCCCCCGGCAGGGGCGTTCGGGCAGCTCAGCCACCCTTGCCGATGATCGTGTCCGCGGTCTGCTGCACCTGGTCGATCGGGATGGCGAAACCGATGCCGATCGAGCCGTTCCCGTCGATGGTGGCGATGGCGGTGTTCACCCCGACCACCTCACCACGGGCGTTGACCAGTGGCCCACCGGAGTTGCCCGGGTTGATGGACGCGTCGGTCTGCACCGCGCTGTGCCGGTTGTTGCCGAGGCGTACCTCGCGGTCCAGGGCGCTGACGATGCCAGCGGTGACCGTCCCCGCCAGCCCGAGCGGCGAACCCACCGCGAGCACCGGCTCACCGACCCGGGTCGCGCCCGGCTTGGCCAGGGGCAACGGGGTGAGACCGGCCGACGCCGGCACCTTCAGCACCGCCAGGTCACTGCGCGGCTCCCGCCCGACCACCTCGGCGGCGAACCGACGCCCGTCGGGCAGCTCCACTGTCACCGGACCGCCACCACCCTTGGCCAGGATGTGGTCGTTGGTGATCAGGTGCTGCTGGTCGTCCACGGCGAAGCCGGAGCCGGTCGCGGACCCGCTGCTCGCGCCGCCGGCCAGCACCGACACCACCCCCGGCACGGTCCGCTCGGCCGCGGTGACCAGCTCGGCCGGCACCGGGGCGGCGGACGCGGCCGCCGGCCCACCAGCCCCGTCCCGGCTGGCCACCACGCCACCGGCGAGAGCACCGGAGACGGCCGAGACCGCCACCACGCCCAGCACGGCGAGCAGCCGCCCGGGCCGCCGTCCGCCCGGGTCGCGCTCGGGCGCGTCCCACCACCCGCGCCCGTCCGGGTCGAGTTCCGGCGAGATGAACCAGGGACCACGCGGTTCGCCCAGTCCGGTCTGCACTGCCATGCGTACTCCTCACTGACGACGTCGGTTGTGCACAGCGGTCAGGGCAGCCGGGAGAACCAGCGCATCGAGCCGGCGGCGGCACCCATCGCGAACACCAGTCCGAGGCCGATGAACCGGGCCGAGACGTCCTGCCGCTCGGTGCGGTAGCCGACCGAACTGCCGATGTCGTCGTAGACGGCTCGCAGCTCGTCGGAGGTGCTGGCCTCGTGGAACATCCCGCCGGTCTCCTCGGCGACCGCCTTGAGGGTCTGCCCGTCCACCGGCACCTGGATGGGTCGGCCACCCCGGTCGACGAACCCGGACGGTGTGCCGAACGAGATCGAGTGCACCGGCACCTCCGCCGTCACCGCCTCCGCCGCCGCCTCCATCGGGTCCATCCCGGAGGTGTTGGCGCCGTCGGAGAGCAGGATGATCCGGGCCGGTGGCGGCTCCTTCGCGGCTTCGTTGTCCAGGCTCTTGACCGCGCCGAGGGAGGTGTTGATGGCCTCGCCGATCGCGGTGCCCTGCACGCCGGTGATCCCCTCGGCGAGCCGGTCGATCCCCTCTTCGAGGGCGTCCCGGTCGGTGCCAGGTGGCACCAGCACGGCGGCGCTCCCGGCGAACGCGACGAGCCCCACGTTGAACTCGTCGGGCAGGCCCTTGACGAAGCGCCGGGCGGCCTCCTTCGCCGCGGCCAGCCGGTCCGGCTCGACGTCGGTGGCGAGCATCGACGTCGAGACGTCCACCGCCACCATCACCGTGGCCCGTTCCCGGGGCACCCGGACCTCGGCGGTCGGGCGGGCGAAGCCGACCACGAGCAGCGCCAGCATGGCCAGGAAGAGCCCGGCCGGTACGTGCCGACGCCACGCGGGCCGCTGCGGCGCCACCCGGTCCAGCAGCCGCAGGTTGGTGAAGCGGACCGCGTACCGGCTGCGTCGGCGCTGCATCACCAGGTACGCGACGACCAGGGCGAGCACGCCGAGCAGCAGCCAGAGTCGCAGCGGCGACTGCCAGATCACGCGGCACCTCCCCGCGGCTGGCCGGACGGCGCGGCGGCCAGCCGACGCTGGGCGTGCACGTGCCGGACGATGTCGGCGCTCCAGTCCCCGTCGGTGCGCAGCGGCAGGTGGGTGGCACCGCTGCGACGCACCGCCTGACGGACCTGTTCGCGCTGGGCGGCGGCGGCTTCGGCGTACCGCTCGCGCAGCCGGCGGTCCGACGTGGACACCTCGCGGTGCCGGCCGGTCTCCGGGTCGACGAGCGTGATCAGGCCGACGTCCGGCAGTTCCAGCTCCCGCGGGTCGGTCACCTCGATCGCCAGCACCTGGTGCCGGACGGCCAGCCGGCGCATGGTCCGCTCCCAGGGTGCCGCCTCGCCGGGATCGTCGGGCAGACCGTCGAGGAAGTCGGAGACCACCACCACCAGCCCGCGCCGGTTGGCGATCCGGTGCAGCGCGTCGAGGCCGTCCGCCAGGTCGGGCGGTCGGGCCGTGGGGCCACGCCCCGGCCGGTCGGGGGGCGCGGTGACGCGGGGGGCGGCGAGCAGCGCGCGGAGCAGCGCGAGCAGATGGGTACGACCGCTGCGGGCCGGAAACCGGCGTACCCCGTCGGCGCGCAGCACCTGGGCGCCAAGGCGGTTGCCGACACCCGCGGTCAGGAAGCCGACCGCCGCGACGGCGGCCACCGCCAGTTCCCGTTTGTCCAGCTCGGCGGTGCCGAACTCCATGCTGGCGCTGCCGTCGACGAGCAGCCAGGTGGTCAGTTCCCGGTCGGCGTCGACCTGCCGGACGTGCGGCACAGCCGTGCGGGCCGTCACCGCCCAGTCCATCCGGCGGACCTCGTCCTCGCCCGGCCGGTACTCGCGACTGCCGGCGGGCTCACTGCCCGGACCGGGCAGCAGACCGCGGTACTGACCGTGCAGCAGGCCGTTCAGCCGACGCGTGACGGTCAGTTCCAGCCGGCGCAGGCGCTGGTCGGGGGCCAGCTCGGCCAGGCCGGGGTCGGCGGGCGCGGCGGCGGCGCGTCTCATGCCGCCGCCAGGTCCGGTGCCTGCTGCGGGTGCCCGCTGGCCAGCCGGGGCGGTGGCACCGCCTCGACGAGCCGTCGCACCACGCTTTCGGCCGACACCCCGTCGGCCACCGCGTCGAAGGAGAGCACCAGCCGGTGGGCGAGGACGTCGACGGCCAGCTCACGGATGTCCTCGGGCAGCACGTACTCCCGCCCCCGCAGCAGGGCCTGCGCACGGGCGGCCGCGACGAGGCCCAGGGTGGCTCGCGGACTGGCCCCGTACGCCAGCAGCGGGGCGATCTCCGGCAGCCCGAACCGGCCCGGGTCGCGGGTGGCGAGGATCAGCCGCACCACGTACTCGGCCAACGCGTGGTGGACGAAGACCCGCTCGGCGTGGGCCTGCAGGTCCCGCAGCCGTTGCGCGTCGAGCACCTGGCGCGGGCTCGGCCGGTCGGTGCTCATCCGGTAGAGGATGGCCAGCTCGTCGGCGTCGCTGGGGTAGTCGACCACCACCTTCATCAGGAACCGGTCGCGCTGCGCCTCGGGAAGCTGGTAGACCCCCTCGGACTCGATCGGGTTCTGGGTGGCCAGCACCAGGAACGGCTCCGGGACCGGCCAGCTGCGCCCGCCGATCGAGACCTGCCGTTCGGCCATCGCCTCCAGCAGCGCCGACTGGACCTTGGCGGGGGCCCGGTTGATCTCGTCGGCCAGCACCAGGTTGGCCATGATCGGGCCCAGCTCGATGTCGAAGGTTTCCTTGGACGCCCGGTAGATCCGGGTGCCCACGATGTCGGAGGGCACCAGGTCCGGGGTGAACTGGATCCGGGAGAAGGTGCCGCCGACCACTGTCGCGAGGGTCTGCGCGGCCAGTGTCTTGGCCACGCCGGGCACCCCCTCCAGGAGGCAGTGTCCGTTGGCGACCAGGGCGGTGAGCAGGCGTTCGACGAGGCGATCCTGCCCCACGATCACGCGTTTGACCTCGAAGAGGGTCTGTTCCAGCTCGATGCCGGTCGGCTCCGGATCGACCGGGCTGGGCATGCTGGCCAGGGTGTCCGAGATGTCCGTCACGGTGCTTGCTTCCCGGGCACACGGCCGGCAAACGTCGGATTGTGCGGGCCGGACCGGCCCGCAGTGGCCGGAATCGGGATGAGCCGCGCGGAAGGGTGACGACCATCGCGAGCCCGTCGAGGACGGCCTCAACCGGCCCGATCGGCGGCGGAGGCACCGAAGTCGGCAGGCGACCGGCCAGGGAGCGCCGATCGGCGCGAGCGAGGCCAAAGGACGCAGAGCCTCCAGCGCCCGGCCACGGAGAGTCCGACCGGCGAGCCGGTGAAGGACGCCTGCGTGATCCACTCGCGTTCACGAAAATCGGGGTATCCCGGATCGGCGGACACGCCGACTTCAGGAAACCCGAGTCGATCAATGCCCGGACCGGCTGGCCGAGGCGCATCCGGCGAATCCGCTGAGCGGACAGGGTCCGGCCCCCGACGCCACAGGCGACGGGGGCCGGGTGCCGGTTCGGTCAGGGTGTGTGGGTGAGCAGGGTGAAGCCCAGGTCAGCCGGGGTCCCGGCCGAGTTGCGGGTCTGCACGAAGACCGCGTTGGGCGTGCTCAGCCGCGGAGCCACCGAGATCTCGCCAGCCGGCGGAATGCAGCAGGCGTCGGACCGCGAGATGGTGGCCAGGAAGGCACCGGCCGTGACGGTGTAGCCGAACTGCACCTCGTACTGGCCGGGGCCGTACTTGATGACGGTGCCGGTGCCGCGCGCCTTGGTGCCGTTGGAGTTGACGACGGTGAAGACGTTGGTGGCCACCAGCGTGCTGGCCGCACCCGCCTTCAGCGCGGCCTTGGCCTTGCGGGCCGACTCGGCGGTGACCGGCGGTTGGGCGTTGCTGCCGCGCGCCGCCGGCTGGACGGCCTCCTGCGGCGCCTTCGCCGACGGCTGGGCGATGGCGATGCCCCCGCCGGCCAGGCTGAGGCCCAGGACGGCGAACGTGACCGCCGCCAACTTACGTCGGAAGGATGTACTCATGACAGGTCCCCCTTGTGTGACCGTGCGAATTCGGCCGACCCGCGGGGCGGGACGGATGACTGCCCATAAATAGGAGTACGACGACTGCTGGGCGAGGGAAAGCCAACTCACTGGCACCCTGGTAGATTGATTTCTCGGCAATCTACATCCCATCTGAGCTGCGGATACTACTCAGAGTTGCGTCGTTTGAGCCAGATGGAACGTAGCACCGGAAAAAGCAGACAGTCAATAGTTGATCTCGCTTTTCCGAGGTGTCAACCAGCCGTCAGATAATTGTGAAATGTGAGAGCGTCATCATTCATGAAATGGTTTCTGACGCTCGGCTACGATCATCGGCGTGACCGTCGAGGCTGCACCCGCGCACCGGTTCACCCGGCTTCGCACGGTGCTCTGGTGGCTTGCCGTCGCACCCACAGCGCTCTGGGCGGCCGCCCGGCTGCTCGGCCTGGACCGGGGGCCGTTGGTGCAGGCGCTCGCCTTCACCCCGTACGTCGCGGGCGTCAGCGTGCTGGTCCTGGCCCTCGCGCTCGCCCTACGGCGCTGGTGGCCGGCGGCGCTCGCGGCAGTGACGGCGGTGGCGCTGCTCGGCACCGTCGCACCGCGGGCGCTGGCCAGCCCGCAGCCGGCGGCGGCCGGGCCGACCGTGCGGCTGCTCACCGCCAACCTGCTCGCCGGCACCGGTGACGCGCGGACGCTCGTGGAGCTGGTCCGGCGACACCAGGTCGACGTGCTCACCGTGCAGGAGTTCACCCCGGACGCGCAGGCCGCCCTGGACCAGCTCGGCCTCGACACGCTGCTGCCGCACCGGCAGCTCAACCCGGAGATCGGCACCGCCGGGTCGGGGCTCTACTCGCGGTGGCCGATCAGCGACGTCGGCGTCCGGCGCAACCTCGAAGGTTGGGGCTTCAGCCAGGCGTACGCGACGGTGTCCGTCCCCGGTGGGCCCCCGGTCCGCGTCGAGTCCGCCCACCCCTCGGCGCCGTACGCCCTGGACCAGGTGGGCGCCTGGCGGGCCGACCTGACCGCCCAACCACCGGCCACTCCGGACGGCGGCCTGCGGATCCTCGCCGGGGATTTCAACGCCACCCTCGACCACAGCCCACTGCGGGCCCTGCTGCGCACCGGTTACGTCGACGCCGCCGACGCCACCGGACAGGGCCTGACCGGCACCTGGGGCCCGTACGACGGCGACCTCATCCCACCCGTCGCCATCGACCACATCCTGGTCGACCACCGGATAGCGGTCCGCTCGGTGCGGGTGCTCGCCCTACCCGGCAGCGACCACCGCCCCGTCCAAGCCACCCTCACCCTCCCCACCCCCTACCCCCCGCGCCTGCCCCTCCCCCGCCCGCCCGCCCGCGATCTTGCGCTTTCTGTCCCGTCATAACGAGCAAAAGCCTTGTATCGACGACACAAAGTGCAAGAT